>NZ_JANZMJ010000089.1:0-1472 GCF_025175645.1 Peribacillus aracenensis | reverse complement strand
TAAACTGTACCCTATAGAGTAGACACTAAAAAAAGGTCTGCTCTATAGGGTACTTTTATGTATAATGAAAAAAATGGGAGAATCGGAGAACAATTAAATGCCAAAAAAACTCTTTACTGAGAAAGAAATAGAAATACTATCTAATAATCCATATGTTAAATCTGTAAGTTCAAAGGGTGTTACATATACAGACGAATTTAAGAGGATTTTTATAGCTGAAAATGAAAATGGTAAGATGCCAAGGCAGATTTTCGAGGAGAATGGTTTTAATATTGAAGTCATAGGTATTGTCAGAGTACAAAGGGCAGCCTCCAGATGGCGTACTGCTTATAAAAAATCAGGAGTATTGGGACTTAGGGATACGCGTAGTGATAATTCGGGGAGAACAACTCAGAAGGAGCTTTCTCTAGAAGAAAAGAATGCTAGATTAGAAGCACAAAATCAATTGTTGAGAGCTGAGAATGAGTTACTAAAAAAGTTAGACATGATGGAAAGGGGGATGAAGAAAAACGAGTAAAAGTCTCTGCTGAACAGAGGTTTCTTTTAATACGTTCAGTAATAGAAAAGTATCTACTTAAAAATATGGTGAGTTTCTTATGCGAAATTGCGGGAGTTTCTCGCTCTGGTTTTTATAGCTACTTTTCTTCACAAGCTCAGGAAAGAAGAGAGCGAAGAGAAGAAAAAGACTTGATACTTAAAGAAAATATTTTAAATGCTTTTCATTTTAAACGCCGCAAAAAAGGAGCACGCCAGATTAAGATGACGTTAGAAGGACAGTTTCGAATTACATATAACTTGAAGCGAATCCGAAGGATTATGAGGAAATACAGGATTGTTTGTCCTATTAGAAGAACCAACCCTTATCAGAAGATGTTGAAAGCCACTCAAGAACACACCATTCTGCCGAACTTATTAAACCGAGAGTTTAAACAAGCAATTCCAGGAAAAGTATTACTTACTGATATTACATATTTATATTATGACAATAGACAAAAGGCTTATTTATCCACGATTAAAGATAGTTCAACGAATGAAATACTTGCCTATAATGTGTCTAGCCGAATGACATTAGATTTAGCTACAGATACATTAGTAAAGTTAACGAAGAATAAACGAGTAAAGTTTGCCGAAGGGGCCTTTATTCACTCTGATCAAGGAGTACACTATACTAGTCCCACTTTTCAGAAACACGTAAAAAAACTAGGACTTGGGCAATCCATGTCAAGAAGAGGGAACTGTTGGGATAACGCTCCACTAGAGTCCTTCTTTGGTCACTTCAAAGATGAAGCCTATATTAAACCTTGTAATACTATAGAAGAACTTAAAAAGGAAATAAGAAGTTATATGACGTACTATAACAATTTCAGATATCAATGGAACTTAAAGAAGATGACTCCTGTTCAATACAGAAATCACCTTCTCAAAGTGGCATGACCTTTTTTAAAAATGTCCTTTACATAGGGTACAGTTTA
>NZ_JANZMJ010000088.1:0-1520 GCF_025175645.1 Peribacillus aracenensis | reverse complement strand
ACTGAGTTAGTGAATATTTTAACAAAGTCTTATGATTTCGCTCAATCGGTTGCGACTGATGATGTTTTGAAAAACGATACGGTCAGCGCCATTTCGGAGATCGCGACACCTGTAGTCGATTCAGTGAAAGGGCTTGCGGTTACTGCCATCGAAGCTAAGGATCGTGCTGAAGTGAATCATGACGTGATCGGTCTTTTTGGTCTGTTAAGAATGATGAAAGACCCACAAGCACAAAAACTTTTCCGTTTCGCCCAAGCTTTTCTTGAAGTCTCTTCAGAACGCAAAAACCAAAAATAATTTGATGAATTTTCAATCAGTAAGGACGGGGGATTAACTATGTCAAAACAAATCGTCATCTTAGGTGCAGGTTACGCTGGATTGCTATCTGCCTTATCCGTACGTGAATATTACAAAAAAGATGAAGTACAGGTTACAGTGGTGAACCAATTTCCAACACACCAAATCATCACTGAATTGCACCGTCTTGCAGGCGGATCCATTTCTGAACAAGCCGTTTCCATTCCGTTGGAAAAACTTTTCAAAGGAAAAGATATCGACCTTATCATTTCCAAAGTGGATTCTTTCTCAGTCGATAACAAAGAAGTGAAACTTGCCAATGGTTCCACTTTATCTTATGATGCCCTGGTTGTTGCTTTAGGAAGCCAAACAGGATTCTTCGGCATTCCGGGACTTGAGGAAAACAGCATGGTCTTGAAATCCGTAAACGATGCAAACAAAATTTACAAACATATCGAAGATCGCATCCGCGAATATGCACAAACGAATAATGAAGCGGACGCAACTATCGTGATCGGCGGCGGCGGATTGACAGGCGTCGAGTTAATCGGTGAAATCGTGGATCATTTCCCTAAAATTGCCAAAAAATTCGGAGTGGACTTCAAGGACTTGAAAATCAAGCTTGTAGAAGCTGGTCCAAAAATCCTTCCGGTCCTGCCTGACCACTTGATCGAACGTGCGATGACAAGCTTGGAAGCACGCGGCGTTGAATTCCTGACAGGTCTGCCTGTAACGGGTGTTAAAGGAAATCAAATCGAATTGAAAGACGGACAAACGATAACGGCCAATACGCTTGTTTGGACAGGCGGAGTTGCGGCTCTTCCTATCGTGGGCGAATCAGGCCTTGAAGTGGATCGCGGCAAAGCGACCGTTAATGAGTATTTGCAATCCAAATCCCATAATGACGTATTCGTTGTCGGGGACAGCGCCGTTGCGTTCCCTCCAGAAGGCGGCCGTCCATACGCTCCTACTGCACAAAATGCTTGGCAAATGGGTGAGCTTGTTGGTTACAACCTATATGCAGCCTTTGAAGGCAAGAAACTTGAAGAATTTTCACCTGTAAACTCAGGTACACTTGCGAGCCTAGGCCGTAAGGATGCGGTGGCAACCGTTGGGGCCAATAACACTTCCCTTAAAGGCCTGCCGGCTACATTGATGAAAGAAGCAAGTAATGTTCGCTATCTATCACACATCAAAGCCCTATTCAGCTTGGCTTATTAATT
>NZ_JANZMJ010000087.1:0-1567 GCF_025175645.1 Peribacillus aracenensis | reverse complement strand
CATGGGTTAGTAAATCTATATGAACGATATACAAAACTACGTCAGACTTAAACTGAACCGCCGTATACCGAACGGTACGTACGGTGGTGTGAGAGGTCGGAGGCTAGGCGCCTCCTCCTACTCGATTTATGGCACTGCAGGATAGTTCATTAAGAAACGCAATAAAATCTTGGTTTTATTGGTGATAATGAACGAACAGAATTAAATTCCAAAAAAGGTATAATTTATGGTAAAATAAGGGTTTGTTTGAGCTGGAAGGAAGGGTTGATGGAGTGTATTTGATTAATGGTAGTTTACTTATTGGAATTGGAGTTATATGTTATTTGGTTGGAAGAGGTATTTTAATAGGGTTTAAATTAAAAAAACAAAAACAAGTATATTGGTTAAGGGAAGTTATTAATTTTCTTTTTGTTTTATACATACTTATGGTTGTTTCCGTTACACTGTTTCCATTAGCTTTATGGATTGATTTTAATATGCAAAATATTAAGTTTGGCTTAAATCTCATTCCATTTGTTGGAATTATAAACGATATTAAACAAATAGGTATTGCATATGAAGGTGATACCGTGTTTATGATTAGTCTAATTATTAGAAATGTGGGTGGAAATATATTATTATTGATGCCTTTGGGTGTATTATCACCGATAATAAGGAATAAATTTAAGGGTTTTAAAAATATTGTACTATTCGGTTTTGTTATATCAATTAGTATAGAATCTATACAATTTATTGAACTAATAGCAGGTGGTCGGGGAAGAACAGTTGATATTGATGACGTAATTTGTAATGTATTAGGTGTTATATTTGGATACTTCATTTATAAATTTACGTTTAAAATAGCCGATAAATTTCAGATCGAAATATTACAAAATTTAAACTCTGGGAGTTCAAGTTTGTTTGATAACGATAAAGGAACTAAAATATAAATTTTATTTAACAAACAGGTGCTTTAGCTAACGATCAGAGTTGTCTTTAAGGCAGCTTTTTCTTTATGGAACTATCGGGGCAGGTAAGTTGAAGAGTACTGTTTGATCTTTATTCAACAATTGGCCATATTCTGGAGTAAGAAAGGAAATCAGATGCTTCATCTGGAATTTGTAACTTATACCTGAAAAGAGCATTATTTTAGTAAAAGGGGAAGAGGGATGGATAAGTTATTACAAGATATCATAAATTGGGTCAGAATGACTGATGAACAGATTGTTATTGGCATTTCAGGACATGGTGCTGCTGGAAAAACGACGTTTGCCAATAGGCTTGCAATCCTACTAAATCAAAATGAAGTGAATTATATTAATACAGATCCATATATTGTTAGTTCGAACATACGAAAGCATGCAGTTATCGACTATACATATCAAAACGAAAATCATCGTTATAAAATGACGGCTTGCCATCCATCAGCTCATCATTTGCATTCTTTAGAAAGAGATGTTCTGGATTTGAGTCAATATTTTGGACACTAAAAAGTTAAATCTTAAGCTGTATTCCTAATTCGATCTTCAATGGCTTGTGGGGTTTGATAGCCCAAGCTGCTGTGAATTCTTTTTCGGTTATACCAACC
>NZ_JANZMJ010000086.1:0-1618 GCF_025175645.1 Peribacillus aracenensis | reverse complement strand
AACTGATATGAACGAAACTGTCAACCCACCACACCCAAATGTTTTTAAATGGTGTTTCATTCAGCTATGAATAGAGTTATTCCTTGTTCAACTTATAAACCAAATATCCTTTCGGATTTAGCTTGTCAAGGGCGCACTTTCCCTTGATAAGCTAAATCGAAATGGATACCATTCTAAAAGTTGAACAAGGATAACCTTAAAAACTTGGCACGAAGGCAAAAACGTTGACGGTGGTATACAAACTGATATGCGTGGGTTGGTTACCACATTTCACTCCATCCGTCACGGAGCTGCCTCGGACTAACGGCGCACGTTCAGTCCCTAGACCTAGTGCATAGTTGAACATGAGGGTTCTCCTTCCCGGGGGTTTGCCTTCGAGCCAAATCTTCAATTCTAAATCACAAAATTATGATTCGATAAAATTATTTAGTACATAATCTTACTTTCGATCTACTTAAGCAACATTCGATACACTTACTTGCTTATCCTCAATGGCACAACCGATAGCCCAAATAAAACCAAGTAATTCCCTGGCTACTGCAACAACAGCTACTTTTCCACCTTTTCCTTTAGCAGAGATGCGATGATATTTCATATGAAGACGGTGTTGAGCTTTCCAAGCAATACGTTTTGCCTCTGGATCTTGACCTTCTTGACGTTTAAGCAATTCACCTTTAAGAGATGGTCGATGGCGATAAGACCAACAAACTTCTACTATGGAACGACGAATTTGGGAGTTTCCGGTTTTCGTAATGGAACCTTGCCAACGACTAGACCCACTCGAGTATTCCTTTGGAACAAGTCCAGCATAGGACATCAGTTGTCTTGGGTTTGAAAAGCGAGAAAACTGTCCAATTTCAGCTACCAAAGTAACAGCTGTGACTTCTGCGACTCCTCTTAAAGTTTGAAGAGCTTGAATTACCGGAGCATGTTCACTTTGAAGGGCTTCTTCATGGATCTGAGCTTCGATTCGTTTCATACGATCTTCAACTTCATTGATTGCATGAAGATATTCTTGAAAAACAATACGTTGAGAAGCTCTATCAAATGTTAATCGTTTTAACCATTCACGATGTTTTACGGACCAATTTCTAACTCCTTGCGGAGGACGTATTCCATGGCGAAGTAAGAAGTGAACAAGTCTCTGGCGAGAACTTTGTAAATCCTCACGAGCATCATGACGAGCACGAATTAAGTCTCTCAATGCTTCATGATCTTCATCTGGAACCCATACAGAAGTAAGCTCTCCAGCGCGAAGTAGCTGAGCTAATCTAATAGAATCTCTTTTATCTGTTTTCACACGATCGCCCGATCGCTTTGGAATAAGGGAGGGTGCGACAACCATACAATCAATGTCCATAGATAGAAGAAATCGATAAATTCCATACCCAGAAGATCCAGCTTCATAACATACTAATAGGCTTTCAGGCTTCCCTAACTTTTTCATCAATTTGCGAATATCCTCTGGCTTATTTTGAATAGTTCCATGAAATCTAGGTTCACCACGACCAGAATCAGCAATCGCAACAGCAATTGAATCTTTAGATACGTCTAAACCAACAAATTTTTGAACATCCTTCATAATATAGGCTCCTTTTCGTGTGTAGCTCTACACTTG
>NZ_JANZMJ010000085.1:0-1623 GCF_025175645.1 Peribacillus aracenensis | reverse complement strand
TTTAAACTGCATAGAGTAGTCCTCCTTGTTTGATGCTGGGTCAATGGTCGTTGACACTCATGCATCATACAAGAGGGCTCTTTTTCTTTCAAGACCTCGAACATCCTTCTAACAGGAATGCTGCCCCGATAGTTCCATAAAAAAAAGAGCTGATGATCAGCCCTTATATAAAAAATAACGCATCGTTAGTTCATTAATTTGTCTATACCCATTCCACAAAACATTATCGTTAGGATGAACCAAAATATATATTCTTTTTTCTTAACAATATAATTTTCAATTCCTGTTAGAAGGGTGATTATTCCTGCAATCAATCTTAAAATTCCAGAGTAAAAATACTCTATACTGTCATAAGATTGGAAATATAATATTACTGCTAAGATTATCAATGCCCACTGTATAAACAGAATAGGTTTATTTCTGTCATCCCAAAATTCTTTTCTCAAAAATGAACGCATTATTTTATCTCCTCAATCTAAATCAAGATCTCTCGTATTATAAACTGTAATGAACTAACCTTCCTCGATAGTTGCACAAAGAAAAAGATGTCTTAAAGACAGCTCTGGTCTTTTGCTAACGCACCGTTAGTTCATTTAGAGACTTCAATTAAAACCTTCTCGTAAGACTTTATTTTGCTCCAAAGTGCCTTATATTCTAACGAATCTGGTTCAAACTTGCCTAATTCAACGAAAGCACTTATTAAAGACTTTTTTGCTTCAATTTCTTTATCAGTTTGAGTAAATATATTTCTTCTATCTCTATACATAATGAGATTTTCTTTAAAATTCCTTCTTGCTTCTGTAAGAGAGTAATCCCCATTTGGACCACCCCAAACTTGATTTGCATATGGATCGTCTTGTCCATCATCTTCCCAATTACAGAGTTCACATATATCATAAATCCCACGCTCTTTCAATGTTGGAAATCCACAACAAGGACACTTTTCACGTTGCACTAAAATCCCACCCTATTACCTTTGCTTTTTATCTAGAATAAATCCAATAGTTGCCACTATAATCACTAGAAAGATACCTATACAGGCAGTAACTATGCCTTCTGTTTTGTCTTTTGCATAAAAACAAATATATGTATTAAAAGAGAAAAAAATAAAAAAAATTAATAACTTTGTAACTAAGTTAATTGTATTTATTGCTCTCACAGTAAATCACATTCCTTAATGGTGAATTAACGATATTAAATTAAAATTATTTGAACCATTAAGAAAATAATAACAATAAAGAGTAATTCTTCATAAGTGTAAAATAATCCATTTCCTTAATGAACTAACCTGCCCCGTTAGTGCCATAAGAAAAAGGCTGCCGCAGCAACCCCTGTTAATGAACTAAACCAGCTAATAGGATGTCAATATCTTTCTCTAATATTTTCATTTCCCTTATGATATACTATTTTTGGCCATGCCAAATAACCCTCCAAAACCCTTTTGGAAGGATTTTTCTCTGTTTCACAAAACCGTTAATCAGGCTAAATCTAGGAATGTTTCTTTTCTGCTTAATAAAGCATAAATCCAATGAAGCAACTTATTCATACAGGCAACGATTGACACTTTGGCAGGTTTTCCTTCTGATTTTTTCTTATCATAGAAAGCTTTAAGCTTTTTGTTCC
>NZ_JANZMJ010000084.1:0-1845 GCF_025175645.1 Peribacillus aracenensis | reverse complement strand
AATCGAGTAGGAGGAGGCGCCTAGCCTCCGACCTCTCACACCACCGTACGTACCGTTCGGTATACGGCGGTTCAGTTTAAGTCTGACGTAGTTTTGTATATCGTTCATATAGATTTACTAACCCATGATGGAGCCAATAAACATTATTAAGGGTTTTGTCTAGAATAGGACTATGCGCTATGCGCCAATAACCCTTTCTGCTATTTCCCCATTCATATGCTTTTCCAAATGGGACGCCTAATCCTTTGAGTTTCCTCACTCTCGTTCTTGGTAATTTCCATTGCTTCCATAGGCACATTCTGAGTCTTCTTCGAATCCATGAATCTAAATTCTTCAATACGTTCGGAGTATCAATGAGGGCGAAATACCCCATCCAACCTCTAAGGTATTGCTTTAACTTATTTATTCGGAGTTCCATGGGTATCGGCAATTTTCTCGAGGTCATTTCCCTGATTCGTTTCTTTACCCTCTTCACCGTTTGTTTAGCCACTAGAACCTTCGGGTTCTTCTTTGACTTCGTGAAACTAAAACCGAGAAACGTTCTGTTCCAAGGGCGATCATACTTCGACTTCTCGTAGTTGACCTTTAGCTTCAGTTTATTTTCAATGAAGCTTGAGATATTTCCCATTGCACGTTTGGCGGCTTTTCGTGTCTTCACAAAGATAGTACTGTCATCCGCATACCTTACGAATCGAAGATTGCGTTTCTCTAGTTCTTTATCTAAATCGTCTAACATGATATTAGATAATAAAGGACTTAACGGACCTCCTTGCGGAGTTCCCTCCTCACTTTTATGAAAAAGTCCGCCTATCATAATGCCTGCTTGAAGGAATTTACGAATCAGTTTAAGAACTCGTTTATCTTCAATTTTCCGCTCTAACATTCCCATGAGCTTGTCATGATTCACTTTATCGAAGAACTTCTCCAAATCCATATCCACTACCCATGTATAACCTTCGGTTATATAGGACTTTGCCTTTCGAACCGCCTGGTGCCCTTGTTTGTTAGGGCGAAATCCATAGCTATTCTCCGAAAAGGTTGAGTCATATATCTTGGTCAATATTTGGGCAATGGCTTGTTGAATGAAACGGTCTAGAACGGTTGGAATACCTAATAGCCGAGCTCCGCCGTTTGGTTTCGGGATTTCGATACGACGGACGGGCTGCGGTTGATAGGTACCCTGTAAAAGGGCAGTTTTCATGTTGTACCATTCGGTTACGAGGTGCGGTCTCAGGTTTTGAACCCGCATTCCATCTACACCATGGCTTCCCTTATTTCTTTCTACACGCTTCAATGCCTGTATTAAGTTTTCCCTCTCTAGTATCTGTTCCATTAACATCGTTGATATCCTTTCTACGTGGATAAATGGTCTATTTGTGCCTTTATCTGCTCCACCCTTTTGAAGTTCCCCGTGGATTCACCACTTCTTCCTTCAAATAAGTTCCGTTAGGAATTGTTTGCTTCTTCACAGATAACGAACGCCTAGTATTCATCCTCCTTAATCTGTTCGGTCCTTCCTTATCTTCTCGAGTAGACAAGTACTATGACCTCTGCTGACTTCTGATGATTCAGCTGTCCATCACTGGACAGGTTACCAAGTGTACTTGGCTGTCATCAGACCTCCCCGGGTAAGAGTGCAATCTTTCCCTCCATCTATCTGCTTCATTTACTCTGTACCACCTTCGGCAGTAAGGACTTTGTTTTGTTTCGCAAACTCATCCAATGATACCTAGCCTTATATGAAGTTCGTGTTCCTCAGACCGGAGGTTTGCCGCTTGCTTCCTTCAGATTCCACGTCACCGTGGACACCCTTGCATTAAGCTAACCACTACTACTGCCTTCATG
>NZ_JANZMJ010000083.1:0-1939 GCF_025175645.1 Peribacillus aracenensis | reverse complement strand
TTCTTTCTCAGTAAAGAGTTTTTTTGGCATTTAATTGTTCTCCGATTCTCCCATTTTTTTCATTATACATAAAAGTACCCTATAGAGCAGACCTTTTTTTAGTGTCTACTCTATAGGGTACAGTTTAAAAACTGGCTAACCTTATAATACGAACGCACCCGTTAGTTGAGGATGCTAAACTCAATAATTTTCTTTTTTCCAACGTTTATATTCTACAAACTCTAAAAAACCATAAGCCATTATCATTGATAAAATGGGGACAACATAATACTTCGGAGGTCCAAATATAAAGATAACAACAATGAAACCTGCAATAAAAAGTGCAGTATTTAAAAGATATGATTTCTTTCGATATTTCAAATAAAGTTTTACCTTATCCATTACTTTTCCTTTCACGCCAAACATATTCACTAATATTTTTTGTTATCTTTCTTGAACTATTCTGCCCCTTTAGTGCCATAAGAAAAAGCTGCCTTAAAGATAGCTCCGATCCAAAGCTAAAGCACCCGTTAGCTTAAGTACAATAATTCACAATCTTACTTTTTTAGATAAAAACTATTACTAAAGGTTTTATATTGTATAAATATTTTAAATATGTAAAAAAGCTTACTCAAAGAGTAAGCTTAACCTCTATAAACACTATCACATGTTCCAGGTTTTGGTTCATAAAAACAATGGTCTTTAAATTGACCAGTATGAGGTTGATCATACCATGTTGGAGGACATGGCGCATAGGGATTGAAATACCAAAGGGCATATCTAGCCGGATGCTGTCTCCAGTGCTTCAAATTCTGTTCTGCTAATCTTCTTTCAATACCTCTCGCTCTTTGATAAAATACATTCCCTTTTTGAACAGCTTCAAAAGAATAATTTCCTCCTTGTACTTGATAAATGACTTGTGGAATTGTTCTTAAACCTTTAAAGTCTAAACAATTAGCTACAAGACGATTCACAATTACATTCCCAACAAATAACATTCCTAGTCGTCCTTCACCTTCGGCTTCTGCTCTCATCATCCTTGCCATTAAGTCAACGTCTGAACTTCGGTAATTTGCTCTTGCCATTTTTACACCCCAAAAATATTTTATGAAAAATAGCCTACAGTCATGTCATTATTTATGTAATATAAATGCTTAGTTATTATAACTTACAGCTTTTAAGTAGAATGCAAACTATTACAATCTTTTTTCCCTTTATTCAACTAACCTGCCCCGTTAGTTCCATAAGAAAATAGGATCCATGGCCAGTTAAAAACCTTATCTGCGATTAATTAAGATTGTTCATAAAATCAGCAGTTTACTTGTTTACTTGAAGAAGTTGAATGTTAAAATAGCGAGAAAAGGAGATTGGGAAATGAGATTAGCAAGTTATATTGGATGCAATATAGAAATACCTCTTAGTAAATGAAGAGTCAGACGATTTAATTGTTATTGGAGGTTGTTTTTCGAACAAATATAACCGTCGAGATGTGAAAAAACATCAATTTACCACTCCTTTTGTTTTCGAAGTATCAAGTGACTGGGGAATAGAGATTTCGGAATATATGAACCAAAAAACGTGTGCCGAATCAAAAGAGAAGCTAATTGAACTGCGTAAAATTATGGACAGTTACATTGATAAAGGTGATTATTTTGAACTGTATAGTTGTTGGGTCGGAGAAGAAGCCGATAAGCGGGAAGGTGAGATAACTCTTCGAATCAATAACTTTGACATTGAACAGATAGAAATGCCTGAAAAAATGTTAGTGAGATTTGAGAAATGAGTTCTTCTTCAACTAACGGGTGCGTTCGTATTATAAGGTTAGCCAGTTTTTAAACTGTACCCTATAGAGTAGACACTAAAAAAAGGTCTGCTCTATAGGGTACTTTTATGTATAATGAAAAAAATGGGAGAATCGGAGAACAATTAAATGCCAAAAAAACTCTTTACTGAGAAAGAA
>NZ_JANZMJ010000082.1:0-2063 GCF_025175645.1 Peribacillus aracenensis | reverse complement strand
TTAGCCTGATTAACGGTTTTGTGAAACAGAGAAAAATCCTTCCAAAAGGGTTTTGGAGGGTTATTTGGCATGGCCAAAAATAGTATATCATAAGGGAAATGAAAATATTAGAGAAAGATATTGACATCCTATTAGCTGGTTTAGTTCATTAAGAAACTTGTGCATACCTATATCGTGAAATGTCATGCGGAGACATGCTGATTGAAATGTAACAATATTTTCTCTTGAATCATTTTTGGTATAATATTTGGGCAGGTGAGAAGAATAATTTGAAGTCTGGCTATATATGCATGTTTCTTTGACCAAAATTTAAAAGAAATAATTTGAAGAATGGCTTAGTTTTTGGTGAAATGTGGATTCCCGTTGTTAGGAAATAAAGAGTGAAAAGGAGAGATGTTAATGTCCTATATCGTTGATTTTAAAAATGTGTCTACGGTTGGTTTAGAGTCTTCACCTGTAGTAGAAACGCTTGCTGGTTTACGTGCTAATGAAGCCCGGTATTTTATGAACAAATACAAGCATGAATTTACGGTTGTAGCAGCTAGCGAAAGCCAGGAGACCCTTGATTATGTGAACCGAATTTTGAAAGAAGAACGTGATATTGAGTTTGCGGCCAAACCTTTAGAAACTTCGCGTTTTCAATTGGAAAATATCAAATTTGCCTACGTCTTTTATGAGGATGGTCTTGAGGTCAATGTCATGTATACGGTTGATGGCCCTAAGAAGCGGGCCGTTGGTTTTAAGCTTTCTGAGGGGATGGAGGTACCAAAAGAGTTAGAGGAGAAGTTTAAGTTTGCTAGGCAGAAGTCCAAACTAGCTGGCACAATTCGGGGCTCGTTTTTTGTAATTAAAGGAGAATACTAAAGGTAGGCCAGATTGTTGAATAACTTGCAGTAGGAAAATTAGAATATATAAATTTTAGATAATAATGAGTATAACCTCCCAATCATATGGAGATTGGGAGGTAAGTCTGGTATTACACCGAAATATTATTTTTTTACAGCATGAATGTAATGAATCGTTTCGAATGCAGACAAATAGTCTGTACGACTACGAAAGAATTCATTATTAATAGTAACAGGTGATAAATGTTCATAAATGAGTAAACCTGAGTTTTCTAACATTTTCTCCGTTTCATCATAAGTAAAACATGATTTCATTGGCTCACCACTAGCTGAAGCCATTTGAACCATGTTTTGAACTCGATTAGACATTCCTTTTTCTTCAAAAAGTTTGTCGTCTGCATAATCAAAAACAATAGAACTTCCTGAGGGAACTTTGGTAAATAATTTATTAATCAAGTTGGCATTTTCCTCTTTTGTTAAATAATAAGAAACACCTAAAAGACTAAACAAAGTTTTTTCATTAGGCATAAAACCTTCTTCAACAAGATTTTGAACAGTGAATTCTTTGGTAAAATCCATTGAAATAAAATGAAGATTATCCGGAATTTGATAATCAGCATTTGCTAACCTTATCTTTTTAAAGTCTTGTGTGGCTGGATAATCAACTTCAAATATTTCTATACTGTCGTTTAATTCTGGGTGTCGGAAACAAAAGGTATCTAATCCAGCTCCTAGAATGACATACTGTTTAACGCCTAGCAACATTTCGTGAAATAATACATTTTCGCAATAGGCAGCACGTGCCAAAGGAGTTGGAGAGAGTTGAACTTGTGTAATCCATTTTAAAATTTCATCTGGATGATCTTGAAACTTCCTTGCAATTTTATTATTAAAGAATTGAATTCCTTTAATCATGTTCTCACTAATATCTGCAAATTCTTCTTGGGTAATTAAATCCTTTGCAATAAAATCATCAAAAATTTTGGGTGTGTCATATTTACTGTGGTATGCTCGACCAAATGCTGATATTAAGGAAGTTAAGCTTGATTCATTTTTCTTCATACATTAATCCTCCCATATAACAAAAGTAAGATTCCCCTGGCCAGGGGAATCTTATTATAAACATAAATTTTTTAACTGTAAATTATAGCATAAATAAATTTTTTTGTCAATTATTTCGTTTTATAATAACTAATAAATTTCTATATATTATGGTAA
>NZ_JANZMJ010000081.1:0-2183 GCF_025175645.1 Peribacillus aracenensis | reverse complement strand
AAATAAAGTAGGGAAACCACTCTCGTGGCTTCCCCCTTATCAAACCGTACGTGCCCTATTAAGGCATACGGCTTACCCATATGTTATAAATGTTTATCAAGAGGATGCGTTCCAGGCATTTTGCATCTTTTGGAGTCGGTGAGGAGTATAATATTTCTCACCTTTTACTTTTATTCGCTTAATTTCATTCTGCACTTTACGTTTAGATTTACTTATCATCTCATTTAGGTATTGCTCTTTTGTGTATCCATAGACTTTATTTAAGTAAAGCCAGTAAGAAGGAATCAATTGAATCTTCAAGAAGAACGAGTTGTTCCATAAACTACGCATCTTTAACTCTTTCCTTTGTGACGGATGTTTATGGATAAAGGCCACCCTCAATCTCTTCCTTATATATCCATCTATGTCAGACAGTGTTCTTCGAACCCATCTCGTTTGACAATGGTTGGGGCTTCCTAATTCTATATTTGCTTTTATGGCTTCAACCACTGTCACATAGTAGTTGACCTTTCCTCTTATGATTGGATTCACACGGTCTATCCACTCATCTTTACTTAGAGTGAACGTTTTCCTCGTTTTGTTCTTAATCTTTAGTCGAAAATCCTTTATGGATTCTTTCTTTGGCGTCACATGAAAAACCGACTTTTTGTCTTTCCTTCCTTCTCTCCAGTGATGAAACGTAAATCCCAGAAAATCAAAGTTATCCTTTTGAAAGTTGATGACTTTCGTCTTTTCCTTTGAAACTTCTAACCCTAGTTCTTTTAGCTTTTCTTTTGTGATACAGGCTGCTTCTTTGATATCTGCTTCTGATTTGGCAAAAAGCAGAAAGTCATCCGCATAACGTACAAAGCGTATTCCATGCAAATCCCATTCCCAATCCATTTCATTCAGATACACGTTGGCAAGTAACGGAGAAATGACCCCTCCTTGGGGTGTCCCATAGTCAGAGTGAATTTGTCTTCCTTCTTCCATATATCCTGCTTTAAGCCATTGCTGAATCACATTTAGGACCGTACGGTCCGACACATACTTCTTTAGTACAGTTAAGAGCTTCTTATGTGGGATGTTGTCAAAGAACCCTTTTATATCGCAATCATAGATATGATTGTACCCCGATTCAATATTCCATAAAATAATCTGTAAGGCTCTTTTGACTCCCCGATTTGGGCGATATCCCACGGACCAACTGTGAAATAACTGTTCCTCGAATTTTGGCTGTAAGACATTGACCACACTCTGTTGCACGATTCTATCTTCTATCGTAGGAATGCCCAAAGGTCGTTTCTTCCCATCTTTCTTGGGGATGTATACTCTTTTTACTGGTTGGGGTTGGTACGTTTTCGTTCGCAATTTCCCTAAGAGATTTAGTATATTCTCTTCCAGTTTTACTTCATAACTCTCGATAGTTTCTCCATCTACTCCTCCCGCACCTTTGTTTTCTTTGACTTTCCGAAAGCTTTCCGTCAATTTGCGGTCGAATAGGAGTTGTCCATAAACACTGTGTAATTTCATTTTCCACTCTTGACTCATTTCATATTCCACGCCTTTCCTTGATGTACATTCAAACAGTTTTACCGCGGTAACGTATTTGTTGGCATTACATCACTTCCATGACCTGGAGCCATAGGCCGTTCCCCTTCCGTTCATTCAATGTTTGGTCATTGAACTACTCCCGTACTATGAGAACGTCTGACTTCTCCACCCGTTCTATGTCACTTCGGATTACCCTTATAGACTAGAACCCTGCCTGTTTGGTAAGGTGGAGACCTCACGGGGTTATCGTATTTCCCTTCAAAACATACCCTGCACCATCACGTGATAAGTCACATTTACTCGATCTGACTTCTAAAGAAAATGCCTGTAAGTGGGCTTCCTCATTTTTCGAAAAGTCGCCAACTTATCCCGCCGCCGTGCTTTACACTTCTTGCATTAGGGTCTGCTTTTTCACCTACGGGTCTCTCGACTTTCCGCATCTCCTTCAGACAATACCTCACGGTATTGCCCTAGATTAGGCTTCCCAAGCTAGGTCAGTCTCCTTGGGAATGGACTTTCACCATCTGGGATTCAATTGCTCCATTCTTTTACCAGTCGTTTCATCGAAATGACGTCTCTGTCGAATAAAGAAAATGAGGGACGCTGACAGTGTCAACATCCCATACGACTGCCCGTCGCACAAAAAGCTG
>NZ_JANZMJ010000080.1:0-2496 GCF_025175645.1 Peribacillus aracenensis | reverse complement strand
TATTCAACTAGGAATTCCGGAGGAAGAAGCGAAAGGATTAACCTACTGTCGAAAAGGTTACCGATTCATAGGAGTATCCAAAGTCGTCCAAAGAGCAATCTCAAACAAAAGACTAAAGCAGAGGGGAGTCCCCTCTGCTTTAGAACATTATCTAAAAGTACACACTGTAATATAAATTGAAACGCCGTATACGCGAACCGTACGTACGGTGTTGTGAAAGGGGCGAAAATAAACTTATTTTCCCCCTACTCGATTTTGCAACTATCGAAGCTGATCATTTCAAGGAACTGAAAAGGCGTGAAGGTGAATGAGTATAGTAAATTAACTAGATTTGCTAATCAAGTGCTAATTGAATTCCTATCTTTAACACCCTTTATCAAAATTCATTGTAGTTGTTTTAAGACAGGTACTACCCTATATATTTAATTACTGACGAACAAAACATACAATACACAATAGTATAGGTGTACATATGAAAATAAGAAGAAGTATGTTAATTATTCAAATTGACAAGCTTGAAAGCTGAGAAAATTCTATTGGGATAAATTATGAATCGATGCTTAAACTAACTCAAAAAAGGAGTGAAACTTATGACCCAAACAAAGTTTGATTCGAAAGTTCTTTCAGTTATAGAAGATAAAATCTCTCTTGGGAAAAGTGCAAAGGTAGAAAATAATCCATATTGAACTGGCTGGTGCTTTTCTTGGCAGTTCCTTATCTTATGCAACAAAAGGGGCAGATTAGTTCACTAAGCGTTATGGAATGTTGTTACCAAAAAATTATTTCCCCGAATTATTTCACGCTATATACACTTTCAATACCTAATTCGAATGCTATCACCAAAACTTCGCAACCAAGACAGTACTACTTTTTATAAACTGTGCATCCTTATAAACTTACATCAAAATTATTCTAAGAGTGACTAAGTATATTATTTCCTTTCCTTGCTGAACATAGTTAAGGATGTTAACGGAGAATATTAGAATTAGGAGGGCCCAGCATTTATGAAGGCTGTAACTTATCAAGGACCAAATCATGTACAGGTTAACCAAGTAGAGGATGCAAAATTAGAAAAAAAAGACGATATTATAGTAAAGATTACTTCCACTGCTATTTGCGGATCTGATTTGCATTTATACCAAGGTAACATGCCGTTACCCCCAGGTTATATTATTGGCCATGAACCAATGGGCATTGTAGAAGAAGTTGGACCAGAAGTCACAAAAGTAAAAAAAGGAGACCGTGTTGTCGTCCCATTTAATGTTTCATGCGGACATTGTTTTTATTGCCAGCATGAAATGGAAAGCCAATGCGATAACTCAAACCCTCATTATGATTCTGGAGGATACTTTGGTTATACAGAAAAGTTCGGAAACCATCCAGGCGGTCAGGCTGAATATTTAAAAGTCCCTTTTGGAAATTTCACACCCTTTGTTATCGAGGAATCATGTGAATTGGAGGATGAGTCACTGCTCTTTTTATCGGATGTTTTGCCAACAGCTTATTGGAGTGTAATAAACGCAGGTGTAAAAGCAGGAGATACTGTTATAGTTCTTGGATGTGGGCCCGTTGGGTTGATGGTACAAAAGTTTGCCTGGATGAAAGGTGCAAAACGTGTGATAGCAGTTGATTACTTGGATTACCGGATCAACCATGCGAAAAAGATGAACAAAGTTGAGGTATTTGAGTTCACAAAATACCCCGATATGGGAGAACATTTAAAAGAGATCACTCATGGCGGCGCAGATGTCGTCATCGATTGTGTAGGTATGGACGGAAAGAAATCACCCCTAGAGTTTCTGGAACAAAAATTCAAACTGCAGGGCGGAACCCTTGGACCTATTCAAATTTCTACTAAAGCTGTCCGGAAGTATGGGACAGTGCAAATGACTGGTGTATACGGGGGTAACTATAATCTATTTCCATTAGGCGCATTTTGGGTAAGGAATATTAATCTTAAAATGGGACAAGCTCCAGTCATTCATTTAATGCCAGAATTATTTAAAAAAATAACAAATAACGAATTTGACCCAAAGGAAATTATCACACACAAAATGTCCCTTGAAGACGCAAGTCATGGTTATCAAATTTTTAATAATCGTGAGGATGATTGTATAAAAGTCGTTCTAAAACCATGATCCTCTGGGAGCATGGCATTGCAAAGAGTATGGCTCTGTTATGGGAATTTTTTTATATCATGAAATCAGAACTGTCTTTAAGGCGGTTTTTTCTTTAGGAACTAAAGGGGCCGTTTAGTTGAATTAAAAATAGTTAAATAGAACAAATGCGATTCTTAGATTGATGGATCGCTTTTTTTGCGTGATAGCTTTAAGAATACTGTATGTTTTTTATTGGACAGGCGTTATATTTTCCGAGATGGGATAAAATCAATTGTCCCATTTAAAGATTTTAAAATTAATGAATCACGCATATAGAAACAATTAGAAAAAAACTATAATATTCTCCTTAAAAATATATAAATACATTAATGATATG
>NZ_JANZMJ010000007.1:0-193726 GCF_025175645.1 Peribacillus aracenensis | reverse complement strand
TTTACAAACGTTCGACAGCATGAAGCATTTCAAACAAGAACTAGAAGATTATATTTATTATTACAATCACCAACGAATTAAGGTGAAATTAAAAGGCATGAGCCCGGTTGATTACCGGGTTCATGCCTTCAAGGTTGCCTAACTAAATAAAGTGTCTAACTTTTTGGGTTCACTTCATGGTCGGATGCTTTTTTTTTCGCTCAGATTGTGCTCATACCTTCATTTCCGCTTCCAAATGAAGTAGATATTGTTTCATCTCCGTACCTCCACGGTAACCGGTAATGTTCCCGTTTTTTCCGATAACCCGATGACAGGGCACCGTGATCAGAACAGGATTGGCACCAATGGCCGTACCGACCGCCCGAACAGCTGCAGGTCTTTGGATGATTTGGGCAATATCGGAATAGGAACAGGTTTTTCCGTAAGGTATTTGATTCAGCGCTGCCCAAATTTCTTGTTGAAAGGGCGTGCCTTTTACATCTGTCGGAAGTGAGAAGGTCTGCCTGGTCCCTCCGAAATATTCTTGGAGTTCTTTTAGATAGGGTGTTAATGCTTTTTCATTTTCAATAAGTCTCGCATTTGGAAAGCGTTTTTGTAGCCAAGACTTCAGTTCTTCATATGTTTGACCAGGAGAGCCTACATAGCAAAGCCCTTTTTCCGTTTTGGCCACATATAACTGCCATCTATCATAATGCAATATCGCCCAATCGATGGTTTGTTCCTTATCATTCTTCATTTTCTTCACGCTCCAAAACTTGAGTTTTGAGATAAGCTTTCCGATAGCCTGAAGGGGTAATCCCCATTTTCCTTTTGAATAGCGTCATGAAATAGGGTGTACTAGAGAACCCGACAGCCAGGCCTACTTCAGTTATTGGCTGTTCGGACTTTTCCAGCAGCCACGTTGCTTTTTCAAGGCGTAGCCGTTGAATGTATTCAGTGGGCGAGATTCCCTTCACACGCTTGAATGATCGTTGTAAATGATAGGGGCTCCCGTGGGAAATATCCGCCAATTTGTTCAATGTGAGGGGTTCACTGTAATGGGTGTCGATCCATTCGGCTATTTGTTCAACCCATTCTTCTATCGGCAAATTCAATCCTTCCGGCTTACATCGTTTACAAGGCCGGAAATCTTCTTCCAAAGCCATCATGGCATTTTTGAAAATCTTCACGTTTTCCCGATTCGGCACCCTGGATTTACAGGAGGGCCTGCAAAAGATGCCCGTCGTAATTACTCCGTATAAAAAATGATCATCATATGCTGCATCACAATCTATAATAGCTTTCCAATATTCATTCGGGAAACCTGCCTTTTTTGGATTCAACACATTCACCTCTGCTTTTAGTATACAAGAAAGGGTTGATATACAAACATATTGATAATATAAAAGCAAGATAACGTAATGTTAAAATAAGGGGGTTAAATGAAAGCGCAAGATAACGAATCCATTTTTCATTAGTATAAAGAGAATGGGACAAAGGAGGACATATCAATGGATGAAGGCATGACCGAATTGAGGATTCATGCACCAAAGGAGTTTAGCTTTTCGGAAAATCTTACATACTTATCAAGATCGGCCAATGAATGTCTGTTCGACATTGTTGATCAAAAAATTTATCGAGCACTTGTTATCGAGAACGAGACACTCTTAGTGGAAATCAGTGCGATGGATGAAACAGAGCTGACCGTTCGGTTTCCAGGACGAACTGCACCGATGGATAATCAGGTAAAGGATGCTGTTTCCCAATACGTTCGCCATTGGTTCGATCTTGAGACAAACCTGCTGCCTTTTTATGAGATGGCCCAAAATGACCCTTTATTGCACAAGCCGGTAAGCCAATTCTTCGGTTTGAGAAATATGGGCATCCCGGATTTATTCGAAGCGATTGCTTGGGGAATACTTGGACAGCAGATTAACTTGACCTATGCCTATACCTTGAAACGGAGGCTTGTGGAGGGATTTGGTGATTTTGTTGAATTCGAAGGAAGGCAATATTGGCTATTTCCAAAGCCTGATGTGATCGCGAAATTGACGGTCGAAGATTTTGCCGATTTGAGGATGACGGTGAAGAAGTGCGAATATTTAATAGGCGTTGCTCAACTGATTGCAAAAGGGGAACTTACTAAAGAAAAGCTGTTGAATGCAAAGGATGTAAAAGAGGCCGAAAAAGTGCTGACCAAAATACGGGGAATCGGTCCGTGGACAGCGAACTATGTCTTGATGCGCTGTTTGCGTTTTCCAGCAGCCTTTCCCATCGATGACGTCGGGCTGCATAATTCCATGAAACTGGTCATGGAAACGGAAGCAAAACCAACGAAAGCGGAAATCCTGAAACTATCGGAAGCGTGGGCCGATTGGGAATCCTATGCGACCTTCTATTTATGGAGATTGCTATATTGACTTCGTGTATATTTCAAATTCGGAGATAAAACAGTAGAATGCGTCGATATATCGTCAAATTCGGAGATAAAACAGTAGATTACGTCGATATATCGCCAAATTCGGAGATAAAACTATAGAATGCGTCGATATATCGCCAAATTCGGAGATAAAACAGTAGATTGCGTCGATATATCGCCAAATTCGGAGATAAAACAGTAGATTGCGTCGATATATTTCTAATTCGGAGATAAAACTATAGAATGCGTCGATATATCGCCAAATTCGGAGATAAAACTATAGATTACGTCGATATATCTCCAAATTCGGAGATAAAACTATAGAATGCGTCGATATATCTCTAAATTCGGAGATAAAACTATAGAATGCGTCGATATATCGCCAAATTCGGAGATAAAACAGTAGAATGCGTCGATATATCCCTGAATTCGGAGATAAAACAGTAGATTACGTCGATATATCTCCAAATTCGGAGTTAAAACTATAGAATGCGTAGATATATCTCTAAATTCGGAGATAAAACAGTAGATTACGTCGATATATCGCCAAATTCGGAGATAAAACTATAGAATTCGTGGATATATCTCCAAATTCGGAGATAAAACTATAGAATTCGTGGATATATGTCTAAATTCGGAGATAAAACAGTAGATTACGTCGATATATCTCTAAATTCGGAGATAAAACTATAGAATACGTCGATATATCTATAAATTCGGAAATAAAACTATAGAATGCGTCGATATATCTCCAAATCCGGAGATAAAACAGTAGATTACGTCGATATATCCCTGAATTCGGAGATAAAACAGTAGATTACGTCGATATATCTCTAAATCCGGAGATAAAACTATAGAATGCGTCGATATATC
Organism: Peribacillus aracenensis; assembly: GCF_025175645.1. NCBI lineage: Bacteria > Bacillati > Bacillota > Bacilli > Caryophanales > Bacillaceae > Peribacillus > Peribacillus aracenensis. The sequence continues at coordinate 190,455 of NZ_JANZMJ010000007.1, read as the reverse complement.
TCTAAATCCGGAGATAAAACTATAGAATGCGTCGATATATCTCCAAATTCGGAGTTAAAACTATAGAATACGTCGATATATCTCTAAATCCGGAGATAAAACTATAGAATGCGTCGATATATCTCTAAATTCGGAGATAAACTGCATATCCAGCCCAAACATCTTTAGTCCATATAACATACATTATTCCATTCCATCATATAGAGGTGAATGACCATGTATATGTACCCGACGTATCATTATGAAGATCAAGTTTTTCTTGAACGGCAGTTTCCCGGTCTTTCCGGCTTTCCAGGCATCCCTGGATCACCAGGCTTTCCAGGGCAGCCAGGCTTTCCAGGCCAACCCGGTTTTCCCGGTGCGCCTCAATTTCCAGGGCCACCGTCGGGTTCGCAAGCACCAACAGCTCCCCCGCCAGCGTTTATCCCTCAACAGCAATCGGCTTCAACATTTGCCGTAGATCCAGGTGCCATTTCGTTTTGTCTGTTTAGGAATACTTTTATATGGCTAAATAATGGTGCGAGTTTCTGGTATTATCCCGTTTTTGTCGGTCCGCGATCTGTTGCAGGCTTCAGGTGGAATGGCAGGTTCTGGACGATTTTTGGCATTGATACAAGACAAATCAATTCTTTTACCTGTTTTTGAAAATGCTCAAAGGAGATGTTTCCTTTGAGCATTTTAGGTTTCAGGCTGTTTTGCTTTCTTCCAGTAAGAAAAGATATGGTAGCAAGAAAGAAGCGGCGCTATCCAAAGAAAGACATCATTAAAGGAAATGCCTATCGTTGATTGTCCTCCTAAAGCGGTCAACACTCCAACTAGGGAAAGGAGATACAGGGTGTAAAACAACTGCTCCTTGATCTTCGCATCATGATCGGCGTGACCATCTTTCTTAAATAGGACACTGAGAATAAACCGATCATAACCCCAAGAAGTACCTCGGATGAAACGATATGAGATAGTAAACGGACTGGAAAAAAATCATTAATAAGCAAAAGGGTGATGATGAGCATTAAGTCATTTGAAACATTTTGAATGTGGTGAAATAAACGGCCAACAATGTTCAATATTTAATAGAAATGGTAAAATCATTATGCTTCTATAAAATTAGTGAATGAAAATGAAAATAGAGGATGCTGCTGAATATGAGGAAAGTATCGCTAGAAACCAAGATTCTTGGGTTAGTCTTATCGTTGAGCCTGTTTTTGATCCTCTTATTGACGACTTCTTTTTCCTATATGGAAGGAAGGCAAATAGCGAAGGATAAAGGTCAATTGGCTTTGGAACTTTCAAAGACGATTAGTTTCATGCCTACGGTTACAGAGGCCTTTGAAACGGATGATCCCGCAGGCACAATCCAGCCGATTGTCGAAAAGATCCGCAGGGAAACGGGAGCTGAGTTCATCGTTGTCGGGAATAAAGAGGGCATTCGCTATTCCCATCCGCTGGCTTCCGAAATTGGGAAGCGGATGGAAGGCGGGGATAATGCCAGAGCCATTCAGGAAGGCGAATATTATGTCTCCGAAGCGGCAGGGTCGCTCGGTCTTTCCATTCGGGGGAAGTCACCGGTATTCGATGCGAATGGAAAAATAATTGGAATCGTCTCCGTCGGTTTTTTAGTGGACGATGTCCGCGCCCAAATATTCAAGGATTTGTCCAAAGAGATGATTGTATCTTTAGTGGCCATCATGATATCGATCATTGGCAGTTATATGCTGGCAAGGAGCATACGTAAAGATACATTGGGGCTGGAACCATTTGAGATCGCCAATTTATATAAAGAAAAAAATGCAGTGCTTCAATCAGTGAAAGAAGGGATTCTGGCCATTGACCAAAATGGGTTGATAACTTCGATGAATCAGCCGGCAAAAAAATTGCTCGATATTAAAGAGTCCGTTCGCCATTTGAATGTGGATGGCCTATTCCCTTCGAAATATTTATTCGAAGTGCTGAAGTCCGGTGAACCGCAGGTGGATAAGGAGATTTCATGGAAAGACAAATCCGTTATCGTCAATTGTACACCAATCTTCGATAGTGAAGGGGTAAGCGGTGTTGTCGCTTCGTTCCGTGATCGAACGGAAATTGAGGAAATGGTCAACACATTATCGGAAGTGAAGATGCATTCAGAGGATTTGAGGGCACAGACCCATGAGTTCACCAATAAACTATACGTCCTTTCAGGTTTGATACAATTAGGCGAATATGATGAAGCGATAGATATGATTCAAAGCGAAACATCCGAATTGCATTCCTTGAACCGTGTCGTGTTCGAACAGATCAAGGATACAAAGGTACAAGCCCTTTTACTTGGAAAGATAGGGAAGGCATCGGAGAAGAAGATCATCTTTGAAATAGATGCCCAAAGTTACCTAGAGAAACTGCCGGATCATATAAAATTGTCACAACTAACATTGATTCTGGGCAACATTATCGATAATGCACTTGAAGCGGTTTCAAGCATGGAAGAGCCGCTCGTGAAATTTTTCGCCACAGATATCGGAAATGATATGGTATTTGAAGTGAGTGATAACGGAAAAGGAATACCTGAGGATGCCGTCGCCCATATTTTCGATCGGGGTTTCACTTCGAAAAACAACGGAAGTCCAAGCGGGTATGGACTTGCGAATGCTGATCATGTCGTCAAAGAGCTGGGCGGCATCATCGAAGTTCACAGCGAGGATGGAAACACCATATTCACCGTGTATCTTCCTAAAGAACAGTGAGGAGGGAAAGAATGCTGAAGATAAGAGCAGTCATCGCGGAAGATGATTTTCGTGTAGCGGATATCCATGAAAAATTCTTAAAAAACTTTGATGAAATAGAAGTGGTCGGAAAAGCTGTCAACGCAAAAAAAACGCTGCGGATCTTGGAGCAAAAAAGCCCGGATCTGCTTTTGCTTGATGTTTATATGCCGGATCAACTTGGTACAGACCTTCTTCCGGACATACGGAAAAAGTTCCCGAATGTGGATATCATCATGATTACCGCGGCAACGGATAAAGACCAACTAGAAAAGGCGCTTCACTATGGTGTTGAGAATTATTTAATTAAACCAGTGGAAATGAAGCGTTTCAACCAAGTTATCGAAGAGTATCTGAAGAAGGTCCATCTGATGAAGTCCAAACAAGAGATAGATCAGGATTTTGTTGATCTCATTTTGAATAAGGGATCTGCGGTTTCGGAAACGAGCGATGGGCCGGTCTTACCGAAAGGGGTCGACGAAATCACTTTGGCGAAAGTCATCGAGGTACTCAAAGCAAGCGATATCGGTTTGTCGGCTGAGCAAGTGAGCGGACAGATCGGCGCTTCCAGGACAACCGCGAGACGCTATCTGGAATATTTGATATCCGTAAAGAAATGTAAAGCGGAAGTCGTATACGGGGTAGTGGGAAGACCTGAGCGAAGATATTATAAAATTTAATAGAATGAAGTGTGAAACACCTTCAAGATTGGAGGTGTTTTTTTTATGCGATTTCAAAAAAAAAACGATGTTTTAATCTGTTATCTTATTCTTAAGAAGGTTCGGAAATGAGATACAGTCCATCATCAGTAAAAGAATGAAACTGTCGGGTTTTATAAAATCAAAAGATGTTGATGGATTTTGTGGTTTATGGATGAGGGTGGATAATGCCCTTCATGATGTTTTGCAATTCGAAAATATGGGGGAACCGGCCCATCGTTAACGATACGGAATGGAACCATTATTATATTGTCTTAGATGTACCCGACAACAGTGCCATCATTTCATTCGGGGTCCTTCTATCAGGGCGCGGAAAGGTATGGATCGATGAACTGGAATTCGAGGAAGTCAGTAAAGATACACCTACGACCAATATAGATTACGGCTGTGACCTTTGGATGGACCGGCAAATCTATCTTTTGAAGAATGAATGCGCAGCAGCATGCCTTTGCAAAAATATTATCAAAGTTTTCTTAATAATTGCAATCATCCGCTTAAGGAACCCGCCATTCAGCCCATGAGTGGCGCCGGTTCAGCCTCGAAAAATCGCTTCCGTGAACACAATGAACACAATTAACAAAATAGTTTTAAAACACAATAAATTGAGAACGCTTACAAATGAAGCGGTTTCATATACAATTTACCTTATTAGAAGATAAGGAGTGATTGATATGCTCGCTTTATTAGGATACTTGATGATAGCAGCGTTTATGATTTTAATTATGACAAGGCGACTTTCTGCCATGATAGCTTTGATTGCAGTGCCAAGTGCCTTTGCACTTATTGGCGGGTTTGGCGGTAAAATGGGTGAGATGGCGCTGGAAGGGATCAAAAGTGTTGCGCCAACGGGAATCATGATTTTATTTGCGATCCTTTTCTTTGGCATTTTGATCGATGCTGGCGTTTTTGATCCGATCATCAATACGATACTTAAGGTTGTAAAAGGAGATCCAGTGAAAATCGCCATCGGCACGGCCGTCCTGGCTTTGCTGATTTCCTTGGATGGAGATGGTACAACCACATATATGATAACGATTTCAGCCATGCTTCCGCTATATAAACGGATTGGCATGAGGCCGCTTGTATTGGCTGGTATTGCCGTTTCGTCATCCGGAGTCATGAACCTTCTTCCTTGGGGAGGCCCTACAGCACGGGTGATGACCGCTTTAAAACTTGAAATGTCCGATGTTTTCACTCCTGTCATCCCAGCGATGATCGGCGGAGTCCTATTCGTCCTTTTCATGGCATATTGCCTGGGTAAAAAAGAAAGAAAAAGAATCGGGATCATAGAAGTAGATTATCATGTTATGGCACAGCAAGCGGCTGCAACGGAAGATGCTTATCTTAAGCGTCCTAAATTGATAATATTCAATTACGCATTGACTCTTACATTGCTGGTGGCGCTGATCATGGAACTTATGCCTTCAGCGGTTCTGTTCATGATAGGTTTCGCGATTGCCATTACGGTCAATTATCCGAAACTCAGTGATCAAAAAGAGCGTGTGGCAAACTATGCAGACAATGCTTTATCTGTCATTTCGATGATTTTTGCAGCAGGTGTCTTCACTGGAATCCTTGCCGGAACGGAAATGGTCGATGCCATGGCAAACTCTTTGATTCAGCATATTCCAGATCAAATGGGCACACATTTTGCTGTCATTACAGCCGTCATCTCAGCACCCTTTACGTTCTTCATGTCTAATGATGCATTTTATTATGGTGTGCTCCCATTGCTTGCTAAAGCGGGAGCTGCTTATGGAATTGACCCTGCCTTGATCGGCAGAGCTTCACTATTAGGGCTGCCCGTCCATCTATTAAGCCCGCTTGTTCCATCTACCTATCTATTGGTTGGAATGGTAGGCGAAGATTTCGGTGCATTGCAGCGTACCTTCCTGAAATGGGCATGCGGATCGACGCTTGTCATGATAGTGGTATGTGTCCTATTGGGAATCATCCCACTATAAAGATTTAAAGAGTCCCGTTCGTCAAGATGCGAACGGGACTCTTTTCTGTCTGCATCAAGCGCTGAATAAATCTAGAAAAAGTGAGATACATTATGTTTGTCTTCTCTTTCGCGACAAAGTTAGCTTTTACTTTTATTGAATGAGGAAGGTACGTACCTTAAAATTAAAGGAAACTATATTAATTATGAAGGGGAGAGAGTAAAATGGCTCACTTTAATATAAAAGTTGCAGTTCAAAAGTTCGGTAACTTTCTAAGTTCAATGGTCATGCCGAATATATCAGCTTTCATTGCATGGGGGCTAATCACTGCCTTATTCATCCCATCTGGTTTCCTGCCAAATGAAAGCCTTGCCAAAATGGTTACGCCGATGGTTACGTTTTTACTGCCGCTTTTAATTGGGTATACAGGTGGTAAGTTAATCCATGACCACCGTGGCGGCGTAGTCGGTGCCATTGCGACAATGGGTGTCATCGTGGGATCTGATATCCCGATGTTCCTTGGCGCCATGATAATGGGACCGTTCGGCGGTTATGTCATCAAGAAATTCGATCAATTGATTGAAGGGAAAATAAAAGCCGGTTTTGAAATGCTTGTTAATAATTTCTCAGCGGGGATAATTGGCGGCTTATTGTCCATTCTATCCTTCTTGGCCATCGGGCCTGCTGTAGACGTATTTACAGGCTGGCTTGTAGCTGGAGTCGATTGGCTTGTCGGTACAGGTTTACTGCCGTTGACAAGTATCCTGATCGAGCCTGCCAAGGTATTGTTCTTGAACAATGCCATCAATCATGGTGTACTATCACCAATCGGTGTAGAGCAAGTTAAACAAACAGGGGCTTCCATCCTGTTCCTTTTGGAATCGAATCCTGGACCGGGTATCGGCGTTTTGCTTGCTTATTGCTTTTTTGGAAAAGGAACGGCGAAGAAATCGGCTCCAGGAGCGGCCATCATTCATTTCTTCGGCGGGATCCATGAAATATATTTCCCTTATATCCTAATGAAGCCGATGTTATTCTTAGCCGTCATTCTTGGAGGCATGAGTGGAGTATTCACATTGGTTCTACTGGGCGGAGGGTTGTTCGCTCCTGCTTCTCCAGGCAGCATACTTGCCATTACAGCAGTAACTCCGCATAATGCAGGTGCATATATTGCTAACTTTGCAGGCGTGATCGTAGCGGCCCTTGTATCATTCATCGTCGGTGCATTCATCCTGAAAACAGGAAAGCAATCTGAAGAGAATATTGAAGATGCAGCGAAAAAAATGCAAGAAATGAAAGGCAAGAAAAGCTCTGTTGCCGATGTATTCGCTTCAGATCCGGGAACGATGCCATCAGGCGTCAGCAAAATAATATTTGCCTGCGATGCTGGGATGGGGTCAAGTGCGATGGGAGCTTCGCTGCTTCGCAAGAAGGTGAAGGAAGCCGGTTTGAATATCACCGTGACCAATACGGCGATCTCGAACATTCCTGCTGATGCACAAATCGTCATAACACAGGAAGAGTTAACTCCAAGGGCACAGAATAAAGTGCCGAATGCTTATCATGTATCGGTAGATAATTTCCTATCGAGCCCTGAATACGATTCATTGCTTGCACGGCTTCAAGACGATGGCACCGATGAGCTGCATGAAATCGTCGAAGATGCTGAAGAGAAGGTTCCCGGTGTTCGTGAACATTCAATTGAGCCTGGCATCAACGATGATGAGCAGGATGATAATGAATTGCTTCGCGAAGAAAACGTCTTCCTTAATCAACAATTCGCCAATAAGGAAGAAGCGATTCGCTTTGCAGGAAGAGCTTTAGTCAATGCAGGTTACGTTAAGGAAAGCTATATTGAAGCAATGATTGCCCGTGATGAATTGACTTCAACCTATATGGGGAATGATGTAGCCATTCCGCACGGAACCGAAGAAGCTAAGAAAGATGTCCTTAAATCCGGATTTACCGTTCTGCAAATTCCTGATGGTGTCGACTTTGACGGCCAAAAGGCGCGATTGATATTCGGCATCGCCGGCAAGGACGGGACACATCTTGAAATTCTATCCGGCATTGCAGTTACCTGCTCCGAGATGGAGAATATCGAAAAGATGGTTAAAGCCACATCAGCCAGGGAATTGATGGATATTATAAATGTCGGAAATAATTAAATACACTTAACCTAGAATAGAAAAGCGTTTGACGCTTTTCTATTCAGTATTTTCTCGTGTTACTCCACCAGAAATGAGTTGGTAGCATGTATATTACTTCAAGGGAAAAATCAATCATAGAATTAATCATAAAAACTTCTGGAAAACATACAGCCTTATCCATTGCGACACAATTGAATGTTAGTGTCCGGACTGTTCAACGTGATCTGAAGTCCATAGAAAAAATCCTGCAATCATTTGAGTTGCATTTAACACGTAATACACATGAGGGACTGACCATCGACGGGAAGAATGAACAAGTCTTTCGGCTTGTACAGCACCTGATGGGCAATCATCCAATCGATCAAACGCCTCAAGAAAGAAAGTTGCATCTCCTTTTAGCTTTACTGCAGGAAGAATCTTATAAAACTCAAGTTCTTGCGGGGGATCTCGGTATAAGCATAACGACTCTTACAACCTATTTGGACGAACTGACTGAATGGTTAAAGAACTTTAATATCGTGATTACGAGAAAAAGGGGAGTCGGAATAGAGCTTGCCGGCACTGAAGAAAATAAACGGAAAGCCCAGGCCGCCTATTTCCTGCACTTTTTTAATGAAGAGCTGATTGAAAGTTTATTTTTGTTGCAAGAAGGGAAATTCCCAGAGGCGAAAATCCTCGACTATTTCGATCCCGAATATCTTCTGGCTATCGACGGGGTGTTGTTTTCCACGTTTAACAGTGTCCATTCCCGTTTGGCGGATAGCGGGTATATAGGGTTAATTGTACATATTTATGTAACCCTGCAAAGGAATGAAAGCCAATTTTTTTTGGAGAAGGACTTCAAGAAAATAAGCGAACTTTCCGATGAGAATAATCTCATGAATAAAATAGGCAAGGAACTAAGCGCCCTGCTGGAAGTCTCTTTTACCATCGATGATATAAGCTACCTGGCTGCCATCCTGAAAGGTTCCAAGCTTCATGCAGCGGATGCCGTTCCATATGACAGTGTGTTGCTTGGCCAACTGATAAGAAGCCTGATAAAAGATGTTTCGGCACAATTGCAAATCGATTTGACCAAGGATTTCCCCTTGTATCAAGGGCTCCTTGCCCATATGGAACCATCGCTTTTCCGGATCAAACAGGAAATGGGATTGTACAACCCCTTAACCGAAGATATTAAAAGAAAGTATCCGGTTCTCTTTTTGGCAGTAAAAACCAGTCTGGAAAAGGGATTCAAAGAAATAAAAGAATTTCCTGAAGATGAAATAGCCTTCATCGTCCTGCATTTCGGATCTGCATTAGTGCTGCGGGAGGAAGAAATATCAATAAGGGCACTCATCGTTTGCCCGACAGGTATCGGCACGTCAAAAATGCTTGCAAGCCGGATCAAAAAAGAAATCATCGAAATCGAGACGGTAGAAATCAAGACGATCAAAGACATCCAGCAGCAGGGCAGCCTGAAAAACTATGATGTGATCATTTCTACCGTCCGGCTTCCGTATATCGATAGTGATTATATTCTTGTATCCCCTCTTTTGAGTGAAGAGAATATATTGAACATCAGGAATTATTTAAGGAAGAATATTGAAAACTTCACGAAGAATAAGCGTTATGGCAGTCATTCAGCCCCTAAGGAAACCCTGGCCAAAAAAGAGGATGGCGAATTGAAAGAAGTGCTGCAGGAATTGAAAGATGCCCAGCAGAGCATCGAGTCGATCATGGATAATTTCCGGTTTTATCGGCTGCCGCATCTGAAAGGACATCCAGAAATCATCGAAGAAATGGTCAGGATGGCTGAAAATGAATCACTGCTAATCGGTGCAGATGATGTGGTCGGATCCTTGAACGAACGGGAAAAAAAAGGTGGTTTAGGCATTCCTGGCACTGGAATGGGCCTTTTCCATACGAGACACAAGAGTGTGAAAAAACTGATATTCCAAGTGGCCCACCTGGAGGAATATCATCTGGTCAAAGGTATGGACGGAAATGACGTCCATATGAAAAATTTACTGCTGATGCTGGCACCTGAGGAATTGAGTGTGAAGCAGCAGGAAATCGTCAGCTTAATAAGCTCAAGCTTAATTGAAAGCAATGAATCCATGATGATATTTTCATCTTCGGACGAGGAAATGATTAACAGAAGGCTGGAAGCCATATTTTTGGACTATTTATATACTAACTTGATAAAGGGATGATTGTAATGAAACAAGCAGTACATTTCGGTGCAGGAAACATTGGAAGAGGATTTATCGGCGCACTCTTTTCACAGTCTGGATATCATGTGACTTTTGTGGACATAGCCGATCAAATCATCGATCAATTAAATGATAAAAAGCAATATCAAGTCAAACTGGCTACTGATCAACAAGAATCCGTAACCGTAGAAAATGTTTCGGGTTTAAACAGCTTAAAGCAGGAAGAGGAAATCATTAAAGCAATTTCCGAAGCAACCTACCTCACCACTGCTATCGGTCCTAATATTTTGCCTCATATCGCTCCTTTAATTGCAAAAGGATTAGCCTCAAGGGTGAAGGAAACCGATGAAAAACTATATGTGATCGCTTGTGAAAACCAAATATCGGCAACAGACCTTTTAGAAGGCTACATTCTAGAAAACTTGGATCGAGATACAAAAGAAAAACTAGCCGGAAAAGTATACTTCTTTAACTCAGCAGTCGATCGCATCGTTCCTATCCAAAATAACGAAGGATCACTCGATGTTTTGGTGGAACCTTATTATGAATGGGTCGTTGAAACGAATGAAAGCATTCCTGCCGTTGAAGGGATGACCATTGTAAAAGAACTCGCCCCGTTCATTGAGAGAAAACTGTTCACCGTTAATACTGGACATGCCGTCATAGCTTACCTCGGTTATCTCAAAAATAAAAAATCGACGATTGACCAATCATTGGAGGACGCAGGCATTGTAGAGCAAGTCAAGAATACCCTAGGGGAAACGGGCGCCTATTTAATAAAGCAATACGGTTTGGATGCAGATGAGCATCAGCAGTATATCGAAAAAATCATTAATCGATTTAAAAACTCCTACCTGAATGACTCGGTGAATAGAGTCGGCCGTTCACCGCTGCGCAAGCTCGGACCAAACGACCGCCTCGTCCGCCCTGCCGTAGAAGCTAAAAAAGCCGGACTTTCCTATACTAATCTGGCGAAAGCGATAGCCGCCGCTTTACTCTTTGATTTTAACGAAGATGAAGAAGCCCTTAAACTGCAAGCGATGATCAAAGAACACGGTATAGCTACCTCACTTAAAGAAGTTAGCGGATTGGACGAAAATAGCGAAATAACCAAAGAAGTTATCAACCACTACAACAACCTGAAATAAAAGCCGAAAAACTCCTGAAAAATTTTTTCAGGAGTTTTTCTTAATCAAAAAGCGGATTATATATCCGCTGAACATTAAAACTCAAAAAAAACCTTGTAAACAGTAATCATTACGTTTTATAATGAAAGGCAGTTTAAAATATAAATCGTAATCATTTTGATTTGTTTGAAAGGAGCTTTTTAATGAGATTAGGTTTTACAAAATGTGGATTGGTGCAGTAAATCAAGAGTTAGCGGCAATTTTGGGTGCTATTGCACGAGATTTAGAGATGTTACTCACGGGTTTAGGGCATTACTCGTGAAATTGGCGCAGTTACTGGAGTGATTACTCGTGAGTTTGGGTCATTTACTCGTGAGTTTGGGTCATTTACTCGTGAGTTTGGAGCAAATACTCGTGAATTTGGCACAAATACTCGTGAATTGGCGTTCAAACACGAGTAGGTTGATTTTACACAAGATTTTGCGGCAATTGCACGAGATTTAGAGGTTACTCACGGGTTTAGAGCATTACTCGTGAGTTTAGAGTAAATACTCGTGAATTGGCGTTCAAACACGAGTAGGTTGATTTTACACAAGATTTTGCGGCTATTGCACGAGATTTAGAGATGTTACTCACGAGTTTAGGGCATTACTCGTGAGTTTGGGTCATTTACTCGTGAGTTTGGGTCATTTACTCGTGAGTTTGGGTCATTTACTCGTGAGTTTGGAGCAAATACTCGTGAATTAAGTTTAATCAGAGGCATTACATAGTTTTGATTTCGGATAAGCATTCAGCAATGCATTGCCTGATTTGTCATGATAGTAAAGCAAATTTGCAATCTAAATCGTAATCAATACGATTTTTGGTAGCCGGTGAAAATAGTTGAGGTAATGGAGGAATTCTATCGTGTTCAGAAAAAGTAAATCGATTCTTATAGTATGTTTATCATTCTTTCTTTTGGCTGCTTGTTCCACAGAGTCTGCGAAAGATGAAGTGCGAGGGGGGAAGGAAGTGAACTTGCTTTTTAATTTTGCTACTGGCTCGCTTGATCCGAATGTTGATACTAGTTATGTGTCACTAAGGGCTGGAATCACTGAGACATTGGTGCATCTCAATGATGAGGATTTGACCATCGAACCTTGGCTGGCGAAAAGCTGGGATAGCAAGGATGGTCAGTTATGGAATTTTGAGTTAAGGGAGGGTGTGACTTTTCAGAATGGAAAGAAAATGGATGGCAAAGCGGTGAAGGCTTCCTTGGAGAGGGCGATGAAGGATAGTCCGGCGATCAAGAATGCTTTGCGGATTGAATCGATTGAAGCGGACGGGAATGCGCTGTCCATCAAGACGGAGGTTCCCTTTCCTGAGTTTCCTTCTGAATTGGTCCATCCTAATACATCGATTATTGACGTGAAGGAAAGTGACTATATAAACAAACCGATAGGAACAGGGCCATTTGCCGTTTCGAAATTCATGCCTGGTACGGCTGTTGATTTAATACGGTATGAGTCTTACTGGGATGGAGCCGCAAAGCTTGAGAGAGCCAGGTTTTCGTTTAATGAAGATGCCAATGCACGGTCCCTCGCCCTTGAATCGGGAGATGCCGATATTGTTTTCCGTCCGGAAGTGGAAAGCCTCGAAAATTTGGAGGCGATAGATGGTGTGAAGGTTGAATCGACATCCACTTTCCGCGTACATCAAATGACGATGAATTTGGAACGTGAAGCACTGCAGGACATACAAGTCCGAAAGGCGATAGATGCCTTGATCGACCGTTCTTCCATTGCTGATACGATTTTACATGGTCATGCAGAAGTGGCAACAGGACCTTTTCCGTCCACTTTCTCTTTTGCTCCGGACTATCCGAAAAAAGAGAGGGGAATGGAAGCTGCTAAAGGGTTCCTTGATCAGGCGGGATATAAAAAAGTGGATGGTGTCATGCAAAAAGACGGTAAACCGTTAACGTTTACACTTCTTACATACAGTTCACGTGCCGACCTGCCGTTAATTGCCCAGGTTTTTCAATCGGATGCGGGCCAGTTGGGGATTGATGTGAAAATCAAGCAAATAGAAATCCCTGAAGAGTATATGGCGGCCAATCGCGATTGGGATTTAACGACCTACAGCAATTTAACGGCTCCACGCGGGGATGCTGGCTATTATTTAAATGCTACTTATCATCCAAAGGGAGCCTTGAACTTCAGTGGGACCGATGATGATCACCTGACGTCCTTGATTGATAAGCTGAATGTAACGGTCGAGCAGGATAAGCGTTCGGATTTAGCTGAGGATATTGCGATGTATGTGGATGGACATGTGTATAATTCTTTCATTTTACATCCGAATACACTTGTTGCTTATGATGCCGATAGAGTTAAAAACTGGATCACATCGAGAAGCGAATACTACATGCTGACAAATGAACTGGATGTGAAGTGAATGTTCCGCATCTTAGTCCGTCGATTCATTGAGGTCGTGATTTTTGTCCTTGTGATTACATTCATCTCTTTCCTTTTTGTTCGGCTTGCTCCAGGGGACCCGGTCCTCTCGATACTTCAAGTGGATGATGTGTCGATCACAAACGAGCAAGTCAATGAGCTTCGCGAAGAATTGGGGTTCAATGATCCGCTGTTAGTGCAGTATGGCGATTGGTTTGCGGATTTTATCCAATTGGATTTCGGTAATTCCTATCTGACGAATCAGCCTGTGATGGAGATGATCATGAGCGGTCTGCCTGCAACACTTGAGCTGGCGGTCGGCGCATTGCTTGTGATGTTTGGTATAGCCATTCCATTAGGTTCGCTTGCTGCCTTGTACAGGGGAAGCTGGATTGATCAGATTAGCCGCGCCGTTTCTTTGTTGGGCGCAGCCATTCCTAGCTTTTGGTTGGGGCTGCTCTTGATGGATTTATTTGCGGTACGGTGGGGGGCCCTTCCAACAATGGGCAGGGACGGATTTCGTTCTTTGATTCTGCCGTCAGTCACGTTGGGGCTTGCCATCACAAGTGTGTACGTCCGTTTGTTGCGTTCGAGTTTGATAGATTCCCTCAGTCATGATTTCATCAGGGCAGCCCGATCAAGGGGGATTTCAGAAATGCGGATATTCTTTGCACATGCATTTCGTTATAGCTTGCCCCCGGTCATTACCGTATTCGGTGTCAGCCTCGGCAGCCTGATCGGCGGTGTAGTGGTGATCGAAGTGATTTTTGCCTATCCAGGCATAGGTAAGATGGTCGTGGACTCGATTCGGTCACGGGATTATCCAGTCATTCAAGGGTACTTGTTGGTCATGGCCATCATTGTATTCATGGTTAATAGTGCCGTGGATTTATCTTATCGCTATTTAAATCCGGAGCTAAGGCTGAAGGAAAGGAAGCATGGAAAATGGAGTTAGTTATCAAAAAAAAATCCAAAAGGCGCTGGAGAATGAACGTCCTTTTTACGGTGATGGCTACAGTCCTTGCCGTTGCGGCATACACTTTTCTTGTTCTGAAACATGATCCGGCACTGGTCAATCTGGGAGAAAGGCTATGGCCGGCGAGCATGGAACATCCGCTAGGGACGGATCATCTAGGGCGTGATGTATTGACACGTCTTCTGTTTGGCGCACAACTGACGGTTGGCTACGGTCTCTTATCTCTTTTTGCCGCTGTTATCATCGGCGTCCCGTTCGGGGTGATTGCCGGTTTTAAAGGAGGTCTGATCGATCGGATCTTCATGCGCATTGCAGATACATTTCTTGCATTCCCTGATACGATCGTTGCCATTGTCCTTAGTGGCTTATTAGGACCAGGAATCGAAAATCTCCTGTTGGCGATCGTTCTAGTGAAATGGGTGAATTATGCCCGGCTTGTGCGAAGTACGGTGATCACCGAACGCCGGAAGGATTATGTCACAGCTGCTACAATCAATGGATTACGTTCATTTGGGATTATGCGGAAGCATTTATTTCCGCACCTTATCGGGAACGTGCTTGTATTGGCTAGCCTTGATTTAGGAAAAATCATTTTGCTCATAACTTCTTTATCGTATATCGGGCTCGGGGCGCAGCCGCCGGCACCAGAATGGGGAGCCATGCTGAATGATGCCCGTCCATACTTTCAGTCCAATATGTTGCTGATGATTTACCCGGGGCTCGCCATCGTATTTGTCGTCCTTCTATCCAACATACTTGGTGATTATTTACGCGATGCATTCGATGTGAAAAAGGAGGTGGAATCATGAGCATTTTATGCTTGAAGCAGCTAAATATCATGGGAAAGCAACGTCATATCGTCAAGGATCTTTCGTTAGATGTGCAGGAAGGTGAGTGGTCCGCACTTGTCGGACAAAGCGGGAGCGGCAAAAGCATGACGGCCATGGCCATATGTCAGCTGCTTGCACCCAATCTCCAAGCGAAGGGGGAAATATGGTACGGGGAAAAAAATCTTTTAACGCTATCTTCCTCTGAAATCAGGAAGATTCGCGGAAAGCGCCTGGCCTATATTTTTCAAGATTACCAGGGTTCATTTACACCGTTCCTTACTATCGGCCAACATTTCGACGAATATCAGCGAACACATTTGAACCTTTCCAAAAAGGCAAGGAGGCAGCAAGCGGTAAAGGCGCTCATATCGGTGGGCTTGAATGAAGATATCTACGGCAGATACCCTTTTCAATTAAGCGGTGGGCAGCTTCAGCGTGTATCCATTTCGTTAGCTCTGCTGCTTGAACCGGATATTTTGATAGCGGATGAACCGACCACAGCCTTGGACAGTGTATCTTCCTTTAAGGTCTTACAGCTGTTATCGAGGCTCCAAAAAGAAACCGGATGTGCGGTCTTGTTCATCACCCATGATTTACGTCATGTCAAGAAGTATGCGGATCGCATTGCGGTCATGAAAGACGGGGCCATCATTGAGACCGGTGATAAAAATCAGGTATTGAATCATCCGCAGCATGCATATACGAATAAACTGATTCAATCATCGCCATCATTGTGCAGAATTCCATTTGAACTTAAAGGAGTGTCAGGATGACGTTATTAGAAGTGCGAAATGTCCATAAAAGCTATGATAACGGAGTGGATATACTAAGGAACGTGAATTTCAGCATCGAAAGGAAGGAATGCCTCGGGTTAGTGGGCGAGAGCGGCTGCGGAAAAAGCACACTGGCAAGGCTCATCCTTCAGATAGAATCCTTTGACCAGGGCAGCATCTTATTTGAAGGAACCGCGCTGCAAAACAAAAGCGAACGCAGTTTAAAACCGTATCGCAAGTACATCCAAGCCGTTTTGCAAAATCCTGCATCGGCCTTGAACCCAAAACTAAGGATAAAAGATTCACTGATGGATCCATATCTTCAATTTGGCAGCCAGGTCAATATGAAACATTTTACGTATATAAGTGAAGCGAACTATATCGGACAGCTGCTGGAAACTGTGGAGCTCCCAAAGAGTCTTGCTGAACGTTATCCGCATGAGCTAAGCGGCGGACAAAAGCAGCGGGTGACCATTGCACGCGCAATCAGCATTGAACCGGCCCTCATTATATTGGATGAACCGACTTCAAGCCTGGACGTTCTGTCACAAGCAGCAGTGCTGAAATTGTTAAGGGAGCTGCAGGAGACTTTGGACATTTCCTACCTTTTCATTTCTCATGATCTTTCGGCTGTACAGGAGATGAGCCAACGGATCATGGTGATGAAAGGGGGTGCTATTGTGGATTCTTTTGAAAACGAACAGCTTTTTTGCAGCGATCGCCATTCATACACAAAAGAACTGATTTCGATGTTTGAATAATGAGGTTGAGTTTATTCGGGGTTTAAATCGTAATGGTTTCGATTAAAGTGAAGTTTGACTCTTAAGGAGGAAGTAAGGTGAACCATCGATCATATTTGGCCTTGGCCATGCCTCTGACCATATCGACGATAACGACGCCATTGATCGGTGCTGTGGACACCGCTGTTGTGGGTCAGTTACCAAACCCCGTTTATTTGGGCGGCGTAGCTATAGGTACGGTCATTTTCAATACCTTGTATTGGCTGTTTGGTTTTTTGCGGGTGAGCACTTCGGGATTCGCTGCACAAGCACTTGGGGCAAACGATGGGAAGCAAGGCATTTTAGCCTTTTTAAGGCCGTTTATACTGGCGATTGTTGCAGGGGTAGGTTTTATCCTGCTTCAGGGGCCAATTGAACATGTTTCCTTAACACTGATGAATCCCGATGCTGACGTCCGAAGATATGCGGCTGAATACTTCAACATTCGAATATGGGGGATCCCATTCACTTTGATGAATTACGTCATATTGGGATGGCTGATGGGGATGTCCAAGATCAAGGTTTCGCTAGTTTTACAGGTGCTCATGAACCTGATGAACATTGCCCTGGATTTGCTATTTGTTCATGGATTCGCATGGGGTGTGCAAGGGGTAGCGATAGCGACTCTTTTTTCGGAAGTGACGGCCTTCTTCATTGGACTGATCATTATTGTGAAAGCGTCGCCACATCGAATGGAAATGCCACCTTTGAAAGAGATGTTCGATTCGTCATCAATTAAGAAAATGATGTCGGTGAATCGGGATTTATTCATCAGGA
Source organism: Peribacillus aracenensis (assembly GCF_025175645.1). NCBI lineage: Bacteria > Bacillati > Bacillota > Bacilli > Caryophanales > Bacillaceae > Peribacillus > Peribacillus aracenensis. The sequence goes on along the minus strand of NZ_JANZMJ010000007.1, from coordinate 173,013 downwards.
CGCTTTGCCTGTTGGCCGTTTTTAATATTTTCACGGCAAAGGGTGCCTCATATGGAACGGAGATATTGGCGGCGAATGCCGTACTCATCCAAATTAGCTATCTGATGGCTTACTTCTTTGACGGGCTCGCAAATGCTTCAAGCATTCTTGTGGGAAAAGCGATTGGTGCGGAAGATAAGCACTTATATAAGAAGACTCTGATCCTTTCGTTGCAGTGGGGTGTTCTGTTCTCCCTGATGATTGCCGTCAGTTACTATTTATGCGGTGATATCATCCTATCGCTTTTCACACGGATGCCAAGTGTCATTGAGCTGGCAAACATTTATGGGATCTGGCTTATTTTATTCCCGCTATCTGCTAGTGTAGGCATCGTTTTCTACGGGGTTTTTACTGGGGCAACAGAAGCTGCCCCTATTCGTAACTCGATGATCTATTCCTTGATTGCCTTCTTGATAACACTTTATATTTTTGTGCCGGCATATCAAAACCATGCATTATGGCTGGCCTTTACTGTATTCAGCCTAGGACGCTCGGTATTTTTGGCTTTGTATATACCACGGTTAAGCAAAAAATTATTTCCTAATAGGAGTGTGCGCCTTGAAAACGATCAAATGGTCTAGAAATCAGGAAAAAATCATTCATACATATCTGGATACTTATAAAATTTTACTAAAAGAAGATGATTTATCACCAAATAACGAAATCATCAATCGCGTTTTAACCGAACTGGTTTCGATGATTTCGAAACCGTTGGATCAGCATGTGGCAGAAGAAATTCTCAACCATGATGAAATCCGATCGATTCGGGGTACCATGCTTGAAAAGCTGACGATTGCTGAATCATTGATGGAGAATCATTATGCAGAAATATTTGTTGGCAGTGTGAACACCTTGGATGACTTCCGTTCTTTCATTTATTGGGATAACTACAAAGAACTGATTCAAACGGAGATCAGTGAATTGAAAAAGGTGAAAAATGATATTCAATCATTCGCATTTGTAGGGACGGGTCCTCTGCCACTAAGTCCATTGCTGCTTCAACGGGAGTTGGGTGCGAAAATGACATGTCTCGATATAGATGAACAAGCCCATTCACTTGGCAGGCGCATTGTCCACGAACTGGATGTCGAAGGGAATTCAGACTATATCCTGAATGATGGCGCCCTTCATGATTACAGGGAGTTCGATCTTGTATGGATTGCCAGCCTGGTTCCCAATAAAGAAGAAATACTGGAACGGATATTTCGGACGAACCCTCGCGCAACCGTCGCAATAAGGTCGGTTGACGGCATTCATCGATTATTATATGAGCCCGTTGATGCGACAAAGTTCAGTAAAGTGGCATGTGAGGAAGTCGGAAGAACGATCGCGGATTCTTTCATCATCAATTCAACCATTTATTACACATTTAAATAGTGACACCATGGAACGAGTTGCTACGGCAATTCGTTTTCTTTTGGGAAAAAGATATTCCTATAAACTTACTTGACATTATAAACTTATTAAAATATAATAACTTACATAAAGTAACTAACTAAAGGAGAATTCATACATGAATAAAAATGATGCAGGTCAAGTTTTTTTAAGGGTGATTTTAGGTCTTACTTTTTTCATTCACGGCGTTTCAAAGTTTCAAGGGGGCATAGGGAATACGGCTGGATTTTTCGATAGTCTTGGCATTCCTGGCTTCATGGCATACATCGTTGCAATAATCGAATTGATCGGTGGCATTGCGGTTATACTGGGTTTGGGAACACGAATCGTTTCCGTCCTATTTGCGGTCATTATGGCGGGGGCGATCTTCACGGCAAAATTACCTGCCGGCTTTCTTGGCAACGGGCAAGCGGCGGGCTATGAACTGGACTTGGCGCTGCTGGCCATGTCTGTCTATCTAGTGTGTGCAAACCGTACGGTTCTTTCTTTGGATCATGTGATTTTCAATAAAAAAGGGAAGTGATAATATGGATAAAAATTTTCATCAAAAACCAATTACTTTTGTTGGCGAAGTCAGTATAAACGTTTTGGATTTGAATAAGGCCATTTTGTTTTATCAAGAAATCATCGGTCTTCAAGTATTGAAGAAAAACGACCGGCTGGCTGTTTTAACGACAGACGGAAAAACCCCGTTGCTGACACTTGAGCAGCCTGCGGATGTGATTCCGAAAGAAGGGCGGACTACGGGCTTATATCACTTTGCCCTTTTGCTGCCAAGCCGTGCCGACTTATCGATTTTTTTACGCCATTTACTTCAAACGAAATATCCATTTGGAGCGGCGGATCATGAAGTGAGTGAAGCGCTGTACATTACCGATCCGGATGGCAATGGCATTGAAGTATACACTGACCGGCCATCCACTGATTGGAGATGGGCCGGTGGGGAAGTCGCAATGGGTACGGATCCGTTGGATGGGAATGACCTTCTGGAAGAAAGCGATGGTGAGTGGAGCAAACTCCCAGCAGGTACTTTAATGGGGCATATACATCTGCATGTAGCGGATTTACGTAAAACGGAGGAGTTTTACATGCAGGGTCTTGGGTTTACCGTTGTGAATCGATATGGAGGAGCGCTCTTTACTTCAACCGGCGGATATCATCATCATATCGGGCTGAACACTTGGAATGGCGTGGGCGCTCCTGCTCCAAAGGAAAATAGTGTGGGACTGAACTGGTATACTCTTGTTTTTGCTGATGAAGATGCGAGAAACAAAGTAACGGAGCAACTGCAAGGAATCGGGGCTGCCGTAACGGAAAAAGAAGGATTTTTCGCTGTAACAGATCCATCTGGCAATGAGATTCATTTAGTCGTCTAATTTAAAAGCAGAAAGCAAGGGTGAGGATAATGGGATTCTTAAGTAAATTATTTGGAAATAAAGAAACCGCGGCAGGGGAGAATGGAGAAATGACAAAAGTATTATTCGTTAAAGTGAATGATCGTCCAGCAGATCAGGCAATCAGCTCGAAAATGTATGACACCTTCTTAAAAGCATATAAAGAGACACACCTAACAGATGAAGTGACCGAGCTGGATTTATTTAAAGAAGAACTTCCGTACTATGGAAATACGGCGATAACCGGGTTGTATAAACGCAGCCAAGGTCTTGAACTGACAGCTGAAGAGGAAAAGGCGGCAGAACTGGTTGACCAATATTTAAATCAATTCCTGGCCATGGATAAAGTGGTATTCGCTTTCCCTCTATGGAACTCAACGGTTCCTGCACCGCTAATCACCTACCTTTCCTATTTGGCACAAGCCGGTAAAATGTTCAATTATACGGCGGAAGGTCCTGTCGGGTATGCTGGTGATAAGAAAGTCATGTTATTGAATGCCCGCGGTTCTGATTATGCATTGGAAGGAATGGCTTCTGCTGAAATGGCCGTGAATTTAGTGAAAAATATCATTGGCCTATGGGGAATCAATAATCCTGAGGTCGTGGTCATTGAAGGCCATAATCAGTATCCGGACCGGACACAAGAAATCATCGCAGATGGTTTGGAAAACGTTGCAAAAGCGGCTGAAACATTCTGATTGCGAGTGGAATGAATAGCAGGCAAAGAAGGCCCTCCATATTAATGGGGGCCTTTTTTGTGCGGGAATGATGTTATTTGACCTGATACTTTTTCAAGCGGTATTGAAGGCTTTGGCGGCTTATATTCAAGGCCTTGGCAGCTTGGGAGATATTCATGCCGTGTTCTTTCAAGATTTTCTCCAAATATTGCTTTTCAGTATTGGCAATATAATCATCAAGAGATAAGGTCGACTCCTGTAAATCTCCATTTGCATGATTCTCTTTTCTTTCGGGATGAATGTCTTCCAAATGGGCTTTCTTCCTAAATAGAGTCGGAAGGTGGGTGATGGCAATCTTTGTATCGCCAGGTTCCATTAAATTCATGGCCCCCTCAATGATATGTTCAAGTTCCCTTACGTTCCCGGGCCAGTCGTAATCATAAAAAAGCGAGTAGACCTCTTCACTGATCCCTTCAATATTCAATTCGAACAGCGCATTGAATTTCTCGATGAAGGATTGCGCCAGCAAGGGAATATCCTCTTTCCGTTCACGAAGAGGCGGGATGAATAACGAAACGACACTTAATCGATAATATAAATCCTTTCGTAAATGATCATTTGCAATGGCATCTATTGGATCTTCATTTATCGTTGCTATGACCCGTACGTCAATTTTTTTATCTTTTGTATCCCCAACGCGGCGAATCGTCCTTTCTTGAAGGGCCCTTAATAATTTCGCCTGCATATTCGGATTTAAGGAATTGATTTCATCAAGAAGGATGGTCCCGCCTTGTGCCTGTTCGAATAAACCTGGCCTTTCAATCGATCCGGTGAAGGCCCCTTTCTTCGTACCAAAAAGAATTCCTTCAATAAGACTATCTGGCAGGGCAGCACAGTTTTGGCTGATGAAAGGATGTGTCGAACGGCTGCTGCCATTATGGATGCTTTGGGCAAAGAGTTCTTTTCCCGTTCCCGTCTCCCCGACAATGAGGATGGAGGATGCCGTCCTGGTCGAACGCTTGCTTTTTTCAATGACTTCCAAGAAATTCTCACTCGTTCCGATGATGCTGTCAAACGTATATTTCGTATCGCCTTTATTCAGGATATTATCTTTAATGATTCTTTCAAGATTCGTTATATCCTTTGCCACTTCAATGGCTCCGATGATATTTTGATTCTGGTCCAAAATCGGAAATGTATTATTGATTGTTGTAATTTCCTGTCCGAGATTATTGAAGTAGGTCTGCTTCGAGTTTTCGGTTTTCCTTCCAGAATGAAGCGCCCGTATTAATGTGCTCTCCGTTTCTTCCTTGAATTTAAAGATCTCGTGAATCTTTTTCCCTAATACCTCTTCCGAATCCATGCCTTCTATTTCAGCCATTTTCTTGTTATATATAATGGTCCGCCCTTTTATATCGATTATATGTAACCCGATATCGATTACGTCCACTAGTGAGTGGAGGATGGTTTGGAAACCTTCTATTTTAATGATTTGATCTAAATGCATGAATGCCTCCCGTTTTTCTTCTTTTCTTAGAGCTATTGTAGAGGAATTAAAGCAAAGGCGCAAATAAAATTTGCACAGCAAGAATATTTTGCATTGAAGTGCAAAAATATTTTGCGGAAAAAGTGAAAAAACGCTGTTTTTTATGGTTTTTCTAGTTGGCATGAATTTTGCATTAATAAAAGTGTAAGGTTTAAGCGACAAAAATAGGGATTAGAGCAAAAAATAATGGCATTCTATGTCAGTTTTGCCCCAAAAGTGCTGAATTTCTTTGCATTTTAAAAGAAAAAACATTATTTTTTCAAAAAAATGAAAAGTTGGCACGGTACTTGCTTGATTAATAAGCGAGAAGTAAAAACATAAACTTTAGGGAGATGAGCCATAATGGTCCAACCATATAAACACGAACCATTTACTAATTTTAAAATCGAAGAAAACAAAAAAGCTTTTCAAGCGGCATTGAATGATGTAGCTAATGATTTAGGGAAGAAATATCCGCTGATCATTAATGGTGAAAAAGTGTTTACTGATGAAGTCATTACCTCTGTAAACCCAGCAAATAAAGAAGAAGTTATCGGAACCGTATCCAAAGCGAATAAGGATCTTGCCGAGCAAGCGATGCAGGCGGCAGATAAGACATTCCAAACTTGGAGAAAAACGAACGCGGAAGTGCGTGCGAATATTTTATTCAGGGCTGCAGCCACCGTTCGGAGAAGAAAACACTATTTCTCGGCACTATTGGTTAAAGAAGCAGGGAAGCCTTGGAATGAGGCGGATGCAGATACAGCGGAAGCAATCGACTTCATGGAATACTATGCACGTCAAATGCTGAAGCTTAAAGACGGCATGCCAGTCGAAAGCCGTCCGATTGAACATAATGCTTTCAATTATATTCCACTTGGTGTCGGTGTCATCATCTCACCTTGGAACTTCCCGTTTGCGATCATGGCAGGCATGACGACGGCTGCTCTTGTTTCAGGAAATACAGTCTTATTGAAACCGGCCAGTACAACACCGGTCATTGCAGCTAAATTCATCGAAGTATTGGAAGAAGCGGGCTTGCCTGCTGGAGTCGTGAACTTCATTCCAGGAAGCGGTGCCGAAGTGGGCGATTATTTGGTGGATCATCCTCGTACACGTTTCATCAGCTTTACTGGATCTCGTGATGTTGGAATCCGCATTTATGAGCGTGCTGCAAAAGTTCAGGAAGGTCAAATCTGGTTAAAACGTGTCATCGCTGAAATGGGCGGTAAAGATACGATCGTTGTTGATAAAGAGGCAGATCTGGAATTGGCGGCACAATCAATCGTCGCTTCTGCATTCGGATTCTCCGGTCAAAAATGTTCTGCTTGTTCACGTGCCGTAATAGTGGAAGATGTATATGACCAAGTCTTGAATCGTGCCATTGAATTAACGAAAGAAAAAACAATTGGGGAACCAACGGATGTAAGCAACTTCATGGGTCCGGTCATCGATCAAGCCGCTTACGACAAAGTCATGAGCTACGTTGAAATCGGTAAAGAAGAAGGGAAAATTGTTGCAGGGGGAGAAGGAGACAATTCAAAAGGTTTCTTCATCCAGCCAACTATCATTGCCGATGTGGATGAGAACGCACGCGTCATGAAAGAAGAGATTTTCGGACCAGTGGTTGCATTCTGTAAGGCAAAAGATTTCAATCATGCAATCGAGATTGCCAATAACACGGATTATGGATTAACGGGTGCGGTCATATCGAACAACATCGAACATATCGAACAAGCGCGTGAGGATTTCCACGTAGGTAACTTGTACTTCAATCGCGGCTGTACTGGTGCCATTGTAGGATACCAGCCATTTGGCGGATTCAATATGTCAGGTACAGATTCAAAAGCGGGCGGTCCTGATTATTTAGTTCTTCATCTTCAAGGAAAAACAACATCTGAAACGCTATAAATTTTAGGGGGAATCAACATGACAACAGTAACGGAAAAATTAATCGAGCAAACAGAACAATATGGTGCAAACAATTATAATCCACTTCCAATCGTCATCGCGAAGGCAGAAGGAGTTTGGGTGGAAGATCCTGAAGGCAACAAATATATGGATATGCTTAGTGCCTATTCAGCAGTGAACCAAGGCCACAGGCATCCGAAAATCATCGACGAATTAAAAAAGCAAGCTGATCGCGTAACATTAACGTCCCGTGCATTCCATAGTGATAAATTGGGCCCATGGTATGAAATGGTTTCCCGCATTACGCAAAAAGACATGGCACTGCCTATGAATACGGGTGCTGAAGCCGTTGAAACAGCAATCAAGGCTGTTAGACGCTGGGGTTATGATGTTAAGGGAATAGCAGAAAACCAAGCTGAAATCATTGCTTGTGTCGGTAACTTCCATGGCCGTACAATGGCAGCGGTGTCCTTATCATCCGATGAGGAATATAGAAGGGGCTTCGGACCGATGCTGCCAGGGATCAAGCTTATCCCTTACGGCGATCTTGAAGCATTGAAAGAAGCGATTACACCGCAAACGGCTGGATTCTTAATCGAACCGATTCAAGGTGAAGCGGGAATCATCATACCGCCACAAGGATTCTTAAAAGAAGCTTACGACTTATGTAAAGAAAATAATGTCCTATTCGTTTCTGATGAAATTCAGTCAGGACTTGGACGTTCAGGAAAAATGTTCGCCTCTGACTGGGATGGAGTAGTTCCGGACATGTACATTTTAGGTAAGGCGCTGGGCGGCGGGGTTTTCCCAATCTCTTGCGTAGCTGCAAACCGTGAAATCCTTGGCGTATTCAATCCTGGTTCACATGGTTCTACATTCGGCGGCAATCCATTGGCATGTGCGGTTTCCATCGCTTCATTGGAAGTTCTTGAAGAAGAAAAGCTTGCGGAACGTTCATTGGAGCTTGGACAATACTTTATGGATAGTTTAAAAGAAATCAAGAATCCAATGATTAAAGATATCCGCGGCAGAGGCTTATTCATCGGAGTCGAATTAACGGAAGCCGCAAGACCTTATTGTGAGCAGCTTAAAGAAGAAAAACTGCTATGTAAAGAAACACATGATACAGTTATCCGTTTTGCTCCGCCATTAGTGATTACAAAAGAAGACTTGGATTGGGCAATCGAACGCATTAAAAGAGTTTTATCCTAATATACCTATGAGGTGAATTCCATTGAGTACAACGATCAAAGAAGAAAAAGAAACTGCCAGCTTGCTTGATTCAACACAGGTCGTAATCAAGGAGGCGCTTGATAAGCTTGGCTATTCTGAAGAAGTGTTCGAGCTTTTGAAGGAACCTCTCCGGATGCTGACCGTCCGGATTCCGATTAAGATGGATGACAATACGACGAAGATTTTCACTGGATACCGTGCCCAGCACAACGATGCTGTCGGTCCGACGAAAGGCGGAATCCGTTTTCATCCCGAAGTCGATGAGGAAGAAGTCAAGGCACTTTCAATGTGGATGAGTTTGAAATGCGGAATCGTGAATCTGCCATATGGCGGAGGAAAAGGCGGCATCATCTGTGATCCGCGCCAAATGTCCATCGGTGAATTGGAAAGGCTTAGCCGTGGATACGTTCGGGCAATCAGCCAAATAGTGGGGCCGACAAAAGATATTCCGGCCCCGGATGTTTATACGAATTCACAAATCATGGCATGGATGATGGACGAGTACAGTAGAATAAGAGAACACGATTCTCCTGGTTTCATTACAGGTAAGCCACTGGTACTGGGCGGTTCACACGGTAGGGAAAAGGCGACTGCACAAGGTGTCACAATCTGTATCGAGGAAGCGGCAAAGCGTAAGGGCATAGAATTGAAAGGTGCACGCATCATCGTCCAAGGATTTGGGAATGCAGGAAGCTTTTTGGCCAAATTCATGCATGATGCAGGTGCGAAAGTGATTGGCATATCGGACGCATATGGTGCCATTTATAACCAGGATGGTCTGGATATCGATTACTTACTTGATAAAAGGGATAGCTTTGGAACGGTAACGACACTATTCGATAATACAATCACCAATCAGGAACTTCTGGAACAAGATTGTGATATTTTAGTGCCTGCTGCCATTTCCAATCAAATCACCAAAGAAAATGCCCATCTTATCAAAGCCCAAATTGTCGTGGAGGCAGCGAATGGACCGACCACTTTGGAGGCAACCAAGATCTTGACGGAACGCAATGTGCTTCTCGTGCCTGATGTATTGGCAAGTTCAGGCGGTGTGACAGTTTCTTACTTTGAATGGGTTCAAAATAATCAAGGTTATTATTGGGAAGATGCTGAAGTCCAAACCAAATTAAAAGAGTTATTGGTCAATTCATTTAATCAAGTTTATGAAATGTCCGCAACAAGAAAAGTGGATATGAGGCTGGCAGCGTATATGGTGGGTGTCAGAAAAATGGCAGAAGCCTCCATATTCCGTGGCTGGGTATAAGCTTTAGTCAAATAATGGAGAGTGGAGGAGTGATTCCGTGTTAAAACCGATTCATACCATCGAGTGTGCTCAGGATGGGACCGTTGAACAAGTTTACGTTCAAAAGAATTCCTATGTTTATGAATGGGAGAGGCTCTTTTTAGTGAAAACGGAGGATGGGAAATTGATTGATGTTTCAATAGGTGCCAGTGGTCACATTACTGAAATTAATGTTTCGGCAGGGGATCCTATTAATAGAAAGCTTCCTTTAGCTTTGCTCCAAGACGATTTTGTTATAACTGGCTCTGATTGATTATAGGAAAGAGGGTGTTCCAAAGGCGGAAGCGATTTCTGCTTTGGGATGCTCTTTTTTGTTGTGATCATTTAAATGGCAATCATAAAGACAGGAAAAAGTTTGAAAAGAAAAAACGCCCTGTTTCATGGTAAAATATCAGAATGATTGGACAATGCACGAAGCAGTTTCAAACCATGAAGCTACAACTGATCTGCGGGGATTGTCAGGGATTGAATATGTAAAGTTGAGAGGAGGCGGGAAGGGTGAATATGGATGTGGATATATTCAGGCGATTATCCGACTTTGATAATGTTTTGGTCGTAGATGATAAAGGGATGATCATTTTTTATGATATGGCAGATTTAAATGTCCTTAAAGAGCTTGGGATAAGGCCGGAAGAATTCATGGGGAAGAGTGTCACTTCCTTTTATAAAAACATTACAAACGAAAATAGTACGCTCATGAATGTGTTAAGGACGGGAAAACCGTTATGTAATATAAAACAAGAGATGATCACCAAAACGGGAGAGGTCATCGAAACGATCAATTCCACATTTCCGATAGCCGAAAACGGTAAAATCATTGGTGCCGTGGAATTCTCTAAGCGTTTCTTTTCCAAGGATGCCATCCAACATTTGGACAAATATTCGAACCATAAAATTTTCAGGAGAAATAATACCGTTTATACGATCGATGATATCATCACGGTTAACCCTAAAATGGAAAGCATTAAAGATAAACTTGGAAGAATTGCGCTAACGACCTCAAATGTGTTGATCGTTGGGGAAACGGGCACAGGAAAAGAACTTATCGCCCAGGCGATCCATAATTTAAGCGATCGATTTGGAAAGCCCTTCATTTCACTTAACTGCAGTGCAGTTCCTGCTAGTTTATGGGAAAGCACTTTGTTTGGTACGAATAAAGGGAGCTTCACCGGGTCGGAAGATATGCCGGGTCTATTCGAACAGGCTGAAGGGGGAACTTTATTTCTGGATGAAATCAATTCCTTGGATATTGATCTTCAGGTGAAGCTTCTGAAAGCGATTGAAGAGAAAACGATCAGGAGACTGGGCGGAAAGAAAAATATCCGCGTGGACATTAGGGTGATTTCAGCAACGAATGAGGTACCGGATATTTTACTGGCGGAGAAACGGCTGCGGGAAGATTTATTCTATAGAATTGGTGTCGTGCAGATTGACTTGCCAAGCTTGATGGAAAGAAAAGAAGATATAGAAGTCCTTGTTGACCATTATCTGAATTTTTACAACAATACGATGAATATTTATATAGACGGTGTTCAGGATGAAGTGCTCCAATGCTTCAAAAGATATCCATGGCCAGGGAATATCAGGGAATTGAAAAACGCGGTCGAGACGGCATATAATCATGTCCAGTCAAGTAGAATTACCCTTGATGATATTCCCGGAAGAATCAGGGATTATACGGAAACTCCAATGGCTGAAGACAACAATCTTAATGTGGATTCCTTAAAGGATGCGGTTCAGCAATATGAAAAAGAGATCATTGTTCGTCAATTGAAAAACACGAATGGGAAAATTGCGGAATCTGCCAGACAGCTTGGCATCTCTAAACAATTATTGAAATATAAAATGGAGAAACATAAATTGCGGTAAAAATTTTTTTACGCTAGGGGGAAAAATTTCACCCCTTCATAATGGATTTTGATAATCGAAGGGCCACGATTCTATACGCTAAATAGAATCGTGGCCCTTTTTGCTTTGCATGTAGCGTTTATAGGTTAACATGGATAAAAACTATTCAAATATTATTAAGATTGGCACGGTATTTGCTTATTACTAGGATAGGCGTATGAAAAGAGGCTTCATCGAGTGATAAAAAAATAGAGGTGAATGGATGAATACAAACAAGATAGTACGTGACAGCCTTATTTTTGGTTTTGCTTTATTTGCGGTATTTTTTGGGGCTGGCAACCTGATTTTCCCTCCGTCGATCGGACTTGCATCAGGGTCGGATTGGCTTGTGGCGCTAGTTGGCTTCATTCTTACGGGAATCGTACTCCCTATACTGGGAGTTGTGGCGGTCCTGAATTCAAAAGGGAAATTTGAAGAACTGACAAGGCCGATAAGCCCCTGGTTTTATAAGGTATTCAATCTGGTCGTCATGATAGGGATCGCGATGCTCGTCACTGTACCCCGGACGGCCGCTATGACCCATGAGATGGGGGTTCATACATTATTCCCGAATGTGCCATCTTTCGTGACGATGATCACTTTCTTTGGATTGAATTTTTATTTTGCCAGCGATCGATCTAATCTCATTGATAAAGTCGGACAAGTGCTAACGCCTGCCCTGTTCGCGATTCTTCTTTTTATCGTCATCAAAGGCACATTCGATCCATTGGGGGCACCTGTAAATACGGAAATTCAAAATCCGTTCGGTCACTCCTTTTTTAGTGCTTATCAGACGGGTGACGTGTTCACGGGCCTTCTTTGTGCCTCGGTTTTCATTGGCTCGATTGCGGCAAAAGGATATGCCGAAACTTCCAAAATGAAGAAAGTGGTCATGAATGGAACCATAGTGGCTGGTTTGGGATTGCTCATCATATACGGGGGGCTTCTGTTTATCGGTGCTACAGGAAGCGGGTTATTCCCTAATGACATGGAGAGTGCGCAGCTGGTGACGTGCCTGGTTTATAATCTGCTTGGAGATTACGGCACGATTGCATTGGCCATAGCGGTTTCATTAGCGTGCCTTACCACCTCGATTGGAATAACCGCTTCGATAGCGGACTTCCTTAGCGGGTTGACGAAGCAAAAAGTAAGTTACCGTAATTGGGTGATCGTCGTTTGCGCCACTGGAGTGTTGATGGGTCTAATGGGTGTCGAAAAGATCATCGACTACTCCGTACCATTATTCATGGGAATTTACCCTGTTTCGATTGTGGTTGTCTTACTTGGCGTTTTCCGCAAATACATACCAAACGCGGGAGCCTATAAGGGGTCGGTCCTGGCCACTTTCATCATCAGTTTATGCGAAACATTGGAAAGCATCGGCCTCCATATAGGATTCATGAATGATTTCATTTCCATCATTCCATTCAGTTCGTATGGGTTTGCATGGCTCATTCCGGCGGTACTGGGATTCGTGGCAGGAACGTTCATCCATGGAAAACAGGCTCAGGAAATTCCTTCAAGCCCCATGAATGGCGAAAATCATTCATCTTAAATGCTGAGAAAGGGCATAAGTTTGAATATGGGAATAAATAGGTGATTTGGATTTCATCATTTAGATTTTACTTACTAAGGAGAGGGAAAGTATGAATGCGAATAAACGAAATATGAAATGTATTTATATAAACGGAAAAATATTTACAGCGAACCCGAAACAACCTTATGCGAGTGCCATGGTTGTTCATAATGGGCGCGTCGAGTGGGTTGGAGAACAGTCAGAGACAGATGGAATGAATGGGGAACGGATCGATCTTCTAGGGCGGCGGGTACTTCCCGGACTAATTGATGCACATCTGCATCCGCTATTTTTAGCTAAGGCAGCCAAGCAAATTCCATGTATGCCCCCTGTCGTTGAATCGATTGAGGATTTGATCAAGGCCGTTCGTGAACAGTGTGAATCCCATAATTCAGGGGATTGGATTGAAAGCTGGGGATATGATGAAGGGAAATTGACGGAAGGAAGGTCCCCTTCACGCTACGATTTGGATAGGGCGACAACGGACGTCCCTGTTGTCATAACCCGGACCTGCGGCCATATTATCGTCGTCAACAGCAGGGCATTGGAATTGGCCGGGATCACGAAGGACACGCCAAATCCAGCAGGGGGGGAGATTGACAGGGATTCAGAAGGGGAGCCGACAGGGATATTACGGGAAAATGCAAAAGAATTGGTCAATAAAGTGATGCCGGTTCAAACATTTGAAGAAGAAACGGATACTCTTGCCGAATTGAGTCCCAAATTATTATCACACGGGATTACGGCAATCACTGAACTCCTGGCAAGGACCAAGCCGATCGATTACTTGGATATGTATAGGGCAGCAAGCGAAAAGGGCCTAAAGCAACGTACAGTTTTATACTACATTTGGGAAGATATGAAGAATGATATGATCTTGGATAAAGGTAAAACAAACAGAGAAAGCCAGAATCATATAGGTGGGGTTAAGTTATTCTCGGATGGCAGCGTGTCAGGTCAAACGGCGTGGGTCGATCCGCCATTTTTAGGGGAAGAAAAGAACCATGGCATACAGATGACATCAGAGGCAGAGTTGTTAAGTGCAGCTGAGGCAGCCAGGAAAAACAATATTCAATTGGTCATACATGCAATGGGGGAGCAAGCGATCGATTTGATCGTGAATACCTTTTACGGAAAAACGGGATGGATCGCGGATGGTCCATCGATAAGGATCGAACATGCAGCCATGCCTACAAAGCAAGCACTTCAGCGGGCAGCTGAAACGGGTATCGCTTTTGTTCCCCAACCAATCTTCTTATATGCCGAAATCGAAAGCTACCTTAATAATCTGGGTGCAGATCGCACAAGGCGAACCTACCCCATCCAATCCATGTTAGAAGCAGGCATTAAACTGGCATTCTCTTCCGATGCACCTGCCACGGCATGGGTCGATCCGGTCAATCCGTTCGTTGGAATCAAGGCAGCCGTAACTCGCGTTGCCTATGACGGTACTGACACAGGGCAGGATCAGCGTGTAGATGTGACTACCGCGATTACACTATATACAAGGGCCGCTCAGGAGATAACGAGAATCCCGGATGTCGGGCAGCTCACTCCGGGCTATCATGCAGATTTCATTGTACTCGACCAAGATATTTTGGCGATCAGACCGGAGGAAATCGATAGGATTACAGTGGAAGAAACCTATATGGGCGGTACTTTGGTTTATCAAAAAGAAACGACGATAACTAAATAGAAAAATGGGGACGAAAAGGGGGCAGTTTTCCTTTTCGTCCCTTTCCCTTTCTTGGTACGGATGTTCAGCGGCAGTAAAAAAAATTTTACGCTAAAGGGTAAAAAATTTTACTCTTCCATGCGAGGAAGCCTTGAAAGCGATGTTGCCGTTTGAGTGTCTAAGGCGCAAAGGGTTTGCTGAAATCCAATTTACCAAGAAGCCGGATGGTTAATTGCAGAAGATCAATAATTGGCACACAACTTGCTGATTTACTGGATGAATAGATTTTTTAGTTCATATTTGAGGAGGAAATGGTCATGCAAAGTTTGAAGTTATATCCGGAAATAAAAAGTGTAAGAGAAGATGTGATTGCTTGGCGACGTCATCTTCACCAGCATCCGGAATTATCCTATCAAGAAGAGCGGACATCGCAATTCGTATACGACACCCTGTTGTCATTTGGAAACCTGGAAGTTACACGTCCGACAAAATACAGTGTGATGGCCCGCTTGATTGGTACACAGCCCGGAAAAACATTAGGCATCCGTGCAGATATGGATGCACTGCCGATCGAGGAAGAGAACTCTTTCGATTTTAAATCCAAAACACCAGGTGTCATGCATGCTTGCGGTCATGATGGTCATACGGCGATGCTTCTTGGTACGGCGAAAATCCTTTCCGGAATGAAAGATAGCCTGAAAGGTGAAGTCCGCTTCTTTTTTCAGCATGCCGAAGAGTATTTTCCTGGGGGAGCGCAGGAAATGGTGGATGCAGGCGTTATGGAAGGTGTGGATATCGTGATTGGTGCCCACCTCATGTCCACCTTTGAAGTCGGGAAAGTTGGCATCGTGTATGGACCGATGATGGCTGCGCCGGATGGCTTCTTTCTGACCATCAAAGGAAAGGGAGGGCATGGTTCTGCACCTCATGAAACGATTGACAGCATCTCAATTGGTGCCCAGGTCGTTACGAACCTTCAATATATCGTGTCCCGCAATACAGATCCGTTGGACAACTTGGTTCTTTCCATCGGAAAGTTCGTTGGCGGGGAAGCGGCCAATGTCATTGCAAACTCCGTAGAGATCAGCGGAACGGTTCGAAGTTTTGATTTGAAATTCCGGGAATCCATGCCAGTTCTTATGGAAAGGGTAATCAAAGGCATTACGGAAGCACATGGCGCCTCTTATGAATTCGACTATCTAACTGGATATCGGCCGGTCATAAATGACAATGAAGTCACCAAGCTCATTGAAGAAACTGTCGGTGAAATTTATGGAGAACATTCTGTCGACCACCAAAAACCGACGATGGGGGCTGAGGACTTTTCGGCTTTCCAACAGAAGGCACCTAGCAATTATTTCTTGATAGGAGCTGGGAATAAGGAAAAGGGAATCACCTATCCCCACCATCATCCGCGTTTTACTTTTGACGAAGAGGCCATGGAGTACGGTGTTAACATCTTTATCCATGCTGTTCGAAAAATCTTAGGATAGAATTATATGAGCGGCCCGGCCTATCTGGGAGAAGGAAAAAAGAACTAGATTAACGAAAGGACTTTTTACCAATATAAATACAAGCGCCTTCGCTGACCGTTCACCCTCTTAACAGGGTATGGTTTTGCGAAGGTATTTTAATTTAGAAGCGCATAATGCCTTATTCCCCTTCATAAACTGTTATGGAACAAACAAGCCAGTAAACCAAGGGTATGAAAGGAGTGGATATGGCTGTCCGAAACCGGTTCAACCGCTTGACTCTATCCATGTGTGCTTTCTAGGAATTTAAGCCCACGGCCAGAAATATTATTTTAAAATACAACGTGAGATTTAACATCAAATAAATAGTGGTTTTTCTGAATCCATCCGTATTTACAATAAAAAGGAACATTCAGAATTCCGCCATTTAAAAAAGGGGAGTTAAAACAGAGTATGAGAATCTCAGAATTAAAGAGGAAAGCCCTTCAGTCGTTGGGAGGTAAATGGGGAGTAACTATTTCGCTTATGTTGCTCTTGTTCTTGATCAACCTCATTTTACCTTCAATTGTCGATGTGATCGGAAGCGGTGGGTTTTCACAATGGTTCATGCAGGAAGAAACACCATTATGGACGGATATCTTCAGCATGGTCTTTTCCATTGCCCTAATCCCGCTTACCATTTCGACCACTTGGTTCTACCTGAATTTGGTTAGGGAAGGAAACCCTGATATTCCAGAAGTATTCGCCATCTATAAAGATGGAAAAACCTCTTTCAAACTTATTGGGGCATCCATCTTACAAGCAATTTTCATTTTTTTATGGTCATTATTATTAATCATTCCAGGTATCATCAAAGCTATCGCCTATTCGCAGCAGTTTTTCTTATTGAAGGATCATCCTGAATACACGGTGCTTGAAGCCATTACAGAAAGCAGAAAAAGAATGAAGGGCTTGAAATGGAAGTATTTCCTTATGCACCTAAGCTTCATCGGGTGGGGCATCCTTTGCATGTTCACGGTGGGAATCGGTTTACTATGGCTGATTCCTTATGCAGGAACAACAATGGCTGCATTCTATAACGAATTAATCGTGCCTCAAGGAGATATTGACGACGATCAACAAATAGAGGGATAAAAGATCAACCGATAGCCAATGGCTATCGGTTTGAATTTGTAGACAAAAGGGGCATTACCTAAAATTTCAAAACAATGTTGATTGGAACGTAAGGTACGAGACTCCTGCGGGAAAAGCGTGAATCAAATGTATATTTTCCAAGAAAATCAATATGTTTCCACCCAATTATGAGTCGGGGGAAATGGTAAAAACGAAAGGTGAAAGTTGAAAGGTTGTTAAATCCGTTTCACCTTACTGAATTTGAATGTATTTTAATAACTTATATGCCAAAATAGCTAAGTATAACTTTATGCCATTATCATAATTGTTTAGGTCTAATCCAGTTTTTTTCTGTATCTGTTCTAACCTGTACTTCAGTGTATGGCGATGAATATATAACTCGCTTGCTGTTTCTTTAATACTTTGATTGAAAAAAAGATAAGCTTCAAGTGTAGTAATGAGGTCTATACCTTTTGAATCAAGCAGATTTCCAATGTATTTTTGGTAAAATTCTTCTAAATCTACCCCTGATTCTTTCATTTCAATGAGTAATTGATATACGCCAAAATCGTTATAATGGACTATGGATTTTGGTTTAAATAGAATTTGGGAAAATCGTGCTGCTTGCTCAGATTCAGCAGCACTTTTGTGTAATTGATAAACGTCGGCAGTTGTTTTACCAATACCTATAGCTATTTGTTCATTTGATAATGCCGAATTCCAATTATTTAAGAGGTTCTCAGCTAACTCTAAAATATTTAATCCAGGTTTTGCTTCCACCAAAATAATGACACTATCGGATTTTGTCCTCATGAGGTAGGGGATTTTTGACTTTCCCATGGTGTATTGAATACTTTCGGTTAACTCAATGTATTTTTCCTTTATTTTCTCCTCTTTCAATAATGGAAAATAAATATATATGATACTTTGTGGATTTGTAAGGTCTACTCCCAGTTTACGTCCTCTCTCGATCATATCTTTATTATTTGGGATTATAGGATTTAATACTTCTTCCAGGAAGTCACTAGTGAGCCTCAATTGTGTCTCCTCTACTGCTTTCCTCCGCAAAAATTCAATCGCAAATACAGTAGTGGCATGCTCAATTGCAATTGAATCCAATTCTTCCGATAACCTTTTTTCCTTTATAATGAGTAGACTTCCATAGGTATTTTTATTAGCTATAATAGGTTGACTATTAATTTTGTAGTTATCCATTTGTTTTTCATTTAGATCCTTTAAATTGTTAATATCAATGAAGTCATGTTTTATGTAGGAACTTATTATTTCATCTTTTGCTATAAGGATTACACTTGCATCAATTATTTCATGAAGGGTTTTTGTAATGGGATCAAATCCGTGTTGTTCTAATACAAGCCGTGTAAAATCCTGATGGATCCGTAGTGAATATTCAAATGTTTGGCTTTGTTTGTTAACAATTTGTACCAGTAGTTCTTTTGTAATCATAGAAAAGTTTATGTTTGCTGGAATTTCAATTAAAGGTAAGGCATATTCATCTGCGATGGTAATAAATGATTTTGGAATTTCCTTTAAATAAAATCCTGTATATATAGCTATTCCAGATAGTTTTCCGATGGATAAAAGCTTTTCGAATTCCTTGCGTTCCTTCGTATTTTCTCCTAATCCGAATCCTGTTGTGATCAAAAACTCTCCATCTTGTAAACGATAGATATCTTCAATTACCTCCACAATAGTTACCCATTTGATCCAATTTTGTAACCCCTTTTTTCCAGCCTTTAATTTTGTTTGTTTCATGATAGGCAGTTGCAAAGCTTCAGAAATCCGAATAGCCATAGATAGCCCCCTAGTGATTAAACTTAGTTTATCCTATCATCCATTATACGCGGTGTATAATGGAACATCTATTTTTTCATACGTTTGTCAAATTGTTATCTGTCAGAAATTTTAATAAAGTTTTCATATACTCTTATTATTCCGAGGGAGATGTAATGGATGAAGGAACGAGATTATTTAATTAAACCGGTATTAGGACAGCAATATCCAATAGCTGCATCTGCAAAAGGCATATATATATATGATCAGGGCGGTAAGAAATATATGGATGGGTCGTCTGGAGCTGTAACGGTAAGTATTGGACACGGTGTACAGGAGGTTATTAAAGAAACCCTTGCACAGGCAGAAAAAATTTCATTTTCTTATAGATCACAATTTACCAATGAACCGGCTGAAAAGCTAGCAGAAAAATTGAGTCAATTGGCTCCGGGAGATCTTAATTGGTCATTCTTTGTAAATAGTGGTTCAGAAGCGACCGAGACAGCGATGAAGATTGCTATACAATATTGGCAAGAAAAAGGACAACCACAAAAGGATCGCATTATATCTAGGTGGACTAGTTATCATGGCATTACAATGGGAGCATTATCCATGTCAGGACATATATTAAGAAGACAGAGGTTTGCAGCGATGTTAGCTGATTATCCTTCAGTAGCTGCCCCTTACACTTATCGTCGACCCGATCATTTAACTGAAGAAGAATTTGGTCTTCTTTGTGCTCAAGAACTTGAAATGGAGATTAGGCGTATTGGGGAAGAACGTGTTGCTGCATTTATTGCCGAGCCAATTATAGGAGCTTCTGGGGGGGCCATCACTCCACCAGCTAATTACTATCAAAAAATCAAGGAGATTTGTGAGCGTTGTAACGTCCTATTTATTGCAGATGAGGTAATGACCGGAATTGGCCGTACTGGGAAGATGTTTGCAATAGAACATTGGAATGTTACTCCAGACCTTATTACTCTAGGAAAAGGAATGAGCTCAGGGTATACCCCAATGGCAGCTACTCTAGTCAGTGATAAAGTTATGGAACCTATATTAAATGGATCTAAGTCCATTATGGGAGGCCATACTTATAGCGCCAATCCTCAATCTGCAGCAGTTGCACTAAAGGTTATTAAATACGTTGAGAAGCATCAATTGGTAGAAAAGGCAGAAGAACAAGGGATATATCTTATGAGTAAATTGAAAGCGCTTTTAAAGTCTTGCGAAATGATTGGGGATGTAAGAGGAAAGGGCCTTTTAATTGGAATGGAGTTCGTAGCCGACCGTGAAAAGAAAAACCCGTATCCACCTGAATTAAATGTAACAAATAGGGTAATTAAACAAGCCTTTGAAAAAGGGTTACTTATTTACCCAGCGTCAGGAGCTATTAATGGAATGGGGGATGCCATTATCATTTCGCCACCTTTGGTTATTACAAAAGATGAAATTGATAGTTTGGTAGATATTTTAGAAGAAGCAATTTCTGAAGTGCAATGTGAACTCAACATGGAGGGCAAGATCAATGCTACTGTCCAAGTCTAAACAAGGAAAGGTAAGTACTTTAGAGGCTGCCCTTCAAAGAATTTCCGACGGATGCTCCTTAATGTACGGAGGATTTGGCGGCATTGGTACTCCCCCTACCATTGTAGAAGGGATATTGAATAAAGGATGTAAACATTTAAGTTTAATAGGTAATGACGCAGGTTTCCCGGACGTTGGGGTTGGGAGATTGATTAGTTCAGGAAGGGTGAAGAAACTAATTACTTCTCATATTGGCTCCAACCCAATAGCCGGTCAATTAATGAACAAGGGGGAAATGGACGTAACATTTTCTCCACAAGGAACGTTGATTGAACGTATTCGAGCCGGTGGTATGGGATTAGGTGGTATTTTATCCGATGTGGGATTAGCCACGGTTGTAGAGGAAGGAAAGACACATATTACTGTAAATGGACAGGTATTTTTGATTGAAACAGCATTAACTGCTGAAGTATCTATAATCCATGCTTCAAAGGCTGATTATCTTGGAAATCTCATATTTGATAAAAGCGCACGTAATTTTAACCCTTTAGTTGCCATGGCGGGGGATTTTACGATAGTTGAAGCAGATGAGATTGTTCAAGTTGGTGAACTTGATCCAGAATCGATTATAACCCCTGGAATCTTTGTGGATATGGTAATTCCAAGTGAAGGAGTGAATTGGAAATGGGTTTGGGAGTAGAAGAACGCCATCGTATCGCTAAGCGCGCTGCCCAAGAAATAGAAAATGGAATGATTGTTAATCTAGGAATAGGCATTCCTACATTAATTGCTGATTATATCCCATCGGATATTTCTGTCCAATTCCATGCCGAAAATGGAGTGTTGGGCACTGGTCCGACACCAAACAGGAGTGATATTAATCCTAATTTATGTAATGCCGGTGGTTATCCCTGTTCGGTGGTTCAAGGAGCCTCCTTTTTTGACAGTGCTACTGCATTTGGCATGATCCGGCGAGGCCGTTTAGATGTTACCATTTTAGGAGCCCTTGAAGTAAGCGAGGAAGGCGACCTGGCAAATTGGATCGTTCCTGGAAAACTTGTCCCTGGTATGGGTGGGGCGATGGAGTTGGCTCAAAAGTCTAAAAAGGTAATTGTATTGATGAACCATACAAACAAACAAGGTAAATCGAAAATACTGAAGGAATGTACACTACCACTTACCGCTAAAGGTTGTGTTAGTTTGATCATCACTGAAATGGCTGTGATCGAGGTAACGCCACAAGGATTAGAGTTAAAAGAAGTTATGGAGCCTTACACAGTGGAAGATGTAATTAAACATACAGATGCACAATTGAAAGTATTAAAAACCACAGGAAAAGTTTAGGAGTGAATGAAATGGAAGATGCCGTCATCGTATCAGGAGTTCGTACTGGAGTGGGTGCATTTGGAAAGTCCCTTAAAAGTGTTTCCGCCACTGAAATGGGAAGACAAATATTGGAGGGTTTAATGGATAAGACCACTCTTACCAAAGCGGATGTAAATGAAGTGATATTTGGACATGGATATGTACATGGGGGAGGATTGAATTCAGCTAGAATATCATCGCAATTAGCTGGATTCCCAACGAGTGTTCCAGGACATGTAGTGATCAAGGCATGTGGTTCTAGTTTAAAAGCAATTACTAACGCGGCCTTAACGATTAAGGCCGGTCAAGAAGAGGTGGTAATTGCAGGTGGGGTAGAGAATATGAGTCAGGTCCCATATTTAGTTAAAAATAGATGGGGGACAAAGTTTGGGAACGTAGAAATGGAAGATGCCCTATTAACTGATGGTTTAATTTGTTCGTTGGAAAATGAACATATGGGAATGACGGCCGAACGCTTAACGCAAATTTACGGTATCTCCCGAGAGGAACAAGATAAATTTGCCTTTGATAGCCATAAAAAGGCAGTTCAGGCTATTGAAAATCATTATTTTAAAGATGAAATTTTACCAGTTCAGGTCACCGGTACGAAAGGAACTTACCTATTCAGGGCAGATGAGTCTGTACGCTCGGATATTCAGCTAGAAAAATTAATCAATCTTCCACCTGTTTTTAAATCGGATGGGTCAATCACTGCTGGGAATGCGTGCCCTATGAACGATGGAGCAGCAGCAGTTTTAATGATGTCAAAAAAGAAAGCTATACAAAAAGGTATTAAACCTTTGTTAAAAGTGAAAGCATTTTCCAGTGCTGGTGTTGAACCAGGCATTATGGGGATTGGACCTGTTCCAGCAACAAAAAAAGCACTGGAATTAGCCGGGTTAACTTTAGATGATATTGGTTTGATTGAGCTTAATGAAGCCTTTGCTGCACAGGCATTAGCTGTTATTAAAGAACTAGAGTTAGACTATTCAAAAGTAAATGTTAATGGTGGAGCTATTGCATTGGGGCATCCAGTTGGAGCAACTGGTGCTAAGCTAACTGTTAGTCTAATGAATGAAATGTTACGTACCAAAACAAAGTATGGAATGGTGACGCTATGTATGGCCGGAGGAATGGGGCTTACCGTCATATATGAAAACCTAACATTATAACCACATTAAAGCGAGGTGAACTGTATTGCAGTTAATCAAAGAACAAATTCAAACATGGTTAAAAGAGCATTATGAAGAAGGTACAGAATTATTACAACGACTTGTACAATCTCCTAGTATTTCTAAAAATGAGGCAAAAGCGCAATCAATAATCACTGAAGTATTATCGAATATGGGGTTAAAGGTGGATGCCTGGGAGCCATGTGGAGAAGAATTAACCGAAAGTCCCTACTTTTGCTCGTCAAGGGATGATTTTACAGGAAGTCCTAATGTTGTAGGTGTTCTACCCGGAACAGGCGGTGGCCGTTCCATAATCTTAAACGGACATATTGATGTTGTCCCTGAGGGTGATCATGAACAATGGACAGATGATCCCTATAGTGGAGCGATTAAGGAAGGAAAAATGTATGGTCGTGGTGTTACGGATATGAAAGGTGGGCTAGTTTCATTCCTTTTAGCCTTACAAGCCATTCTGCAACTCGACATTAAGCTTAGAGGCGACGTTATTTTTCAAAGTGTTATAGAAGAAGAGAGTGGTGGAACAGGGACTTTATCTACTATTCTAAAAGGCTATAAAGCTGATGCTGCACTAATCACTGAACCTACTAATATGAGGGTTTTCCCTAAACAGCAAGGATCCATGTGGTTTAGGATCTTTGTCAAAGGACGGTCAGCCCACGGGGGAACACGATATGAGGGAGTAAGTGCTTTTGATAAAGCAATGGTACTAGCGGAGCAAATCAGGGCTTTGGAGTTTAACCGGAATCAACGTATTAATGATCCTTTATACGAGCAGACCCCTATCCCCATTCCTATTAATATCGGAGTTTTTTCAGGAGGAAACTGGCCATCTTCAGTACCTGATTTGCTGAAAATAGAGGGAAGAATGGGTGTAGCACCCAACGAGAAGATAGAAGATGCACAACATGAAATGGAGGAATGTCTACAACAACTATCAGTCCTGGACCCATGGTTTAAGGAAAATCCACCTGTCTTAGAATGGTTTGGTGCTCGATGGCTACCAGGGGAAATCGATCTTGAACATGATTTGATGAATACGTTAGTTCATCAATATAGAGAAACTACTGGTGAAGAACCCGTGATAGAGGCCTCTCCTTGGGGAACTGACGGGGGATTACTTACAGAAGTAGGGAAAATTCCAACGGTGGTTTTTGGACCAGGGACAACGGAAATGGCACACTTCCCGGATGAGTATATTGAATTGGATAAAGTTTTTAAATCTGCAGAAATTATTGCATTAACTATAATTCAGTGGTGTAGTATCAAGGACAATATCTGAATTAATAGAAAATTGAATAATTAGTTCATGCATAAAACGGCTGATTTAATTTAGGAGGGTATTATGGCTGAATTAGATAATGAACAAGGTCTCAAAAGGGTAATGAAAAGTCGCCATTTATTTATGATTGCTTTAGGTGGTGTAATCGGTGCAGGGTTTTTCAACGCTTCAGGTTTTACGATTAGTCAGGCAGGCCCTATAGGCGCAGTTTTAGCCTATATGATGGGCGGACTTATTATGTATTTAGTTATGCTGTGCTTAGGGGAATTGACAGTGGAAATGCCAGTATCCGGATCTTTCCAAGCTTATGCGACTAAATACATTCATCCATCGACAGGCTTTACAGTTGGGTGGATTTATTGGATTGGGTGGTCTTCTACCGTAGCCTATGAAATTATCATTATAGGTTCGCTGATGCAAAGATGGTTCCCTGATATTTCTCCATGGATCTGGTCGTTAATTGCAGGAATTGTACTATTTTCTGTAAATGCCCTTTCTGCACGCAGTTTTGCTGAAACGGAATTCTGGTTTGCGAGTATCAAGGTAATCGCTATAATCTCTTTTATCTTTATTGGGTTAGCCGTCATTTTTGGTATTGTACCAATTGAGGGTGAACCAGCGGCTCCTTATTTTACACACTTAACAGAATTTGGCTTCTTTCCTAATGGAATGTTTGCAGTAGTTATTGCTATGATGGCTGTTAATTATTCATTAGGCGGTACGGAACTTATAGGAATTGCTTCTGGTGAAAGTGAAAATCCCGAGAAGACGATCCCTAAGGCCATAAACCAAACTGCTTACCGAATAATATTATTCTTTGTTTTGTCAATAATCATCGTTGTTTCTATAGTTCCTTGGCAACAAATCCAGCCAGCTGCCAGCCCGTTTGTTACAGCACTAGATAACATCGGTATACCATATGCAGCCGATATTATGAATTTTGTCATTATTACCTCATTACTATCTGTTGCTAACTCTGGTCTTTATACTACAACTAGGATGTTATACTCTCTTTCTAGTTCTAAGATGGCACCAAGATCCTTTCAAAAGTTAACCAAACAAGGTGTGCCTTTACTTGCTTTAACGGCTAGTATGGGAATCTCCTGTGTGTCCATTCTTGTTTCAAAAGTAGCGGCTGAAACTATTTATACCTGGATCCTTTCTGTAGCAGGAATGGCATCCATGTTGGCTTGGATGAGTATTGCGGCATCTCAGTATTTTTTCCGCAGACGATATGTAGCTGAAGGAGGAAAAGTTAGTGATCTAAAATTTCGGACCCCACTTTTCCCTTTAGTTCCTATCTTGGCATTTGTCTTTAATCTAGTTGTATTAATAAGTTTAGTATTTGACGAAGGAACTAAGTTGACTATTTATATTGGTGTTCCAGTAGCCATTGCTTTTCATTTGATATATATTTTATTTTTGCAAAAACGCGTAAAGAAAGATGTTGGGTCATCAGTTCAAGAGGAGTATGAAAAGGTGCGTTTAATTAATAAAAGTTAAAAGTGAACGATAAATAACAGATAATATGGCTCAAGTGCAAACAAGTTTCTTCATATATAAACGTCAAAATTGAAGATCATTGAACCGTACTGCTCAAGAACTGTTGGGTTTGTTTGGCATAAAAGCTGATCATGAAATGATATTGTAAAGAGCTATATTCAATATACGGTGGAATTTTTGGAACATAAAAAAAGTGACAGTTAATTCTCTATGCCCCTTAAAAAGGTTAAATTGTTCATTTTTCCTGGTGTATAATAGAATATTGAGAATGCCATTTAGGGGGATTACATAGTGAGTAGTGGTTTTAATATTGCGGATATGATATACCAATTGTTTTGCCTTGTATTTCTAATCCTGATCATCGTTGGGACCGTATCTCTTTTCCGTTCCATGAAGCAACGTAAAACCAGACTGGATATCATGGAAAAGAAAATGGATGATTTACAGGAACTGATTAAAAGGGGTAAAAATTGACGGCGGCATCGTTCATACTGCAGGAAAACTCGAAGAAAAGCGAGTTTGCCTGCAGTTTTTTTATTCGAAAAAGTTCCAGTTGATTGGAACGGAAGGTACGAGACTCCTGCGGGAAAAGCGTGTCCAAGGGAGACCCCGCAGGCGAGCCTGGAGTGGAAATCAACGATCAGATACAAACCCCCAAAAAAGTTCCAGTAGATTTCAGAAAGCCGCTCCTTTCCGCCGACTGCCTGCCAAGCCTCATCAAAGCAAGCATCTAGCAGGTCTCGGCTAGCCAGTTATTCGGCAGGAGTGTCACAAATTTCTTCAATTCAGTAAGGGGTTAACAAACTGGACAGCTGCATGTGCAGCTGTTTTTTCTATGCAGTGGAGGCATTCCGGTTCAAACTCCGGCAATTATAAAAAAATCTATATTGAAATAACTTAGTGAAAAGCACTGTCTCCGAATTTGAAAAAGAGGATTGGATTTTGAGCATCAATGGAGAGACATAAAAAAATAGAAAAAGAAAGTGAATTGTAAAAAATAAGCAGTTTTACATAGGGGTGTTGGGATCGTGGTGCAAATTTCATGTACGGCTGCTGGTATGGAAGATGCATGGTTTGTTGCGGTGTTTTACCCTATAATGGAATAGATGTGTATTTAAGGATTCGGTGAAAAAGTCCACCAGGAATGCTCGACCCTATAACAAATCGGCTGAGATGGAGAAAGCTGAACATCCGATCCTTTTGTTAGGTAACTTTTGAGAAGTGGGAGGAGTCGGTATCATGAAAGAAGTTATTGCAGTAAAAGAAATTACTAGGTTTAAAACACGGACGGAGGAATTTAGTCCGTACGCTTGGTGTAAACAGATGCTAGAAAATGACCCCGTAAGTTATCACGAAGGAACGGATACGTGGAATGTTTTTAAATATGAAGATGTGAAGCGGGTTCTCAGTGATTATAAACATTTTTCAAGTGTTCGGAAACGGACCACCATTTCGGTTGGAACGGATAGTGATGAAGGTTCCATTCCTGAAAAGATCCAAATCACTGAAGCTGATCCACCTGAGCATAGAAAACGCCGTTCACTGCTTGCCGCGGCATTCACACCTAGAAGTCTTCAAAACTGGGAACCTCGCATTCAGGAGATTGCTGATGAATTGATCGGAGAAATGGATGAGGAAACGGAGATTGATATTGTGCAATCATTGGCGAGTCCGCTTCCAATCATTGTCATGTCGGATTTGATGGGCGTTCCTTCGAAAGATCGTTTATTGTTTAAGAAATGGGTGGATATCTTATTCCTTCCGTTTGATAAAGAAAAACAAGAAGAAGTAAATGAATTGAAGCAAGTGGCAGCAAAAGAATACTATCAGTATTTGTATCCGATTGTTGTGCAAAAGCGATTGAACCCGGCGGATGATATCATTTCAGATCTATTGAAGTCTGAAGTGGATGGGGAAATGTTTACGGATGATGAGGTTGTCCGGACGACCATGCTGATTTTAGGAGCGGGGGTCGAGACAACCAGTCATTTACTGGCCAATAGCTTTTATTCGCTGCTATACGATGACAAAGAGGTTTATCGAGAGTTACATGAAAACCTGGATCTGGTTCCGCAGGCGGTCGAAGAAATGCTCCGTTTCCGGTTCAATCTTATTAAATTGGATCGCACCGTAAAGGAAGATAACGATCTATTGGGAGTGGAATTGAAAGAAGGGGATAACGTTGTTGTTTGGATGAGTGCAGCCAATTTGGACGAAGAGATGTTTGAAGATCCTTTCACCCTTAATATCCACCGCCCTAATAATAAGAAACATCTTACCTTCGGAAATGGCCCTCATTTCTGCCTGGGAGCGCCGTTGGCCAGACTCGAAGCAAAGATTGCGCTTACTGCATTCCTGAAGAAATTCAAGCATATTGAAGCAATGCCATCATTCCAGCTGGAAGAGAAACTTACCGATTCAGCAACCGGGCAAACTTTGACATCACTGCCGCTCAGGGCGTTCCCTACAGTTTGAAAAACGAAAAAACCTTGTGCACTAACCTGCATAAGGTTTTTTTCTTTGCCTCTTTTCGTAAAGATTGTTGTTTTTAAAAAACTAAACGATTTAAGGATGATTGGAGCGCAAGTGCGAGACTCCTGCGAGAGCAGCGGGACAGGTGAGATCCCACAGGCGTTTAAGCCGAGGAGGCTCACCGCCCGCCCCGCGGAAAGCGAGCATCTGGTGGGGAAGTCAACCAACCGCTTTACTTGGTAAATAGCAACAAAGTATGCGAAAACAGCCTTTTCTTTTTTTAGTAGGGACGCATGGCATACATGTTCCTGTCACTTCCTGAAACGTTCGGCAGGAAATGTTATAGTAACCTGAAGTTGAGGTGACAATGACGAATAGAGTAGTATGATAAAGTAACGAATTTTGTGCCCAGGCATGTTCCGCGAATTAGGTTGACTGGCGATCAAGCATTTACGTTAAACCATGCAATGAAGAAGGTATGGTAAAATGGAAATTTCCAAATGAAACGGTTTTAAAAAGTGAAAGGATGTTATTATGAAATTAAAGCAGCAATTAACCATTGCCTTTATAATAAGTGTACTCTCTTTGATCGGGTTCAGTTTCATGGCATTTACCATACGTGCAAATGATTACCTGAAATTTGATCAAGATGTGATTTCCTTGGTGCAAGGAATGGAATCTCCCCTTCTGACGGACATCATGAAGTTCTTTACCTACATAGGTTCAACCGATTCCATAATCATCCTTTCCTTGGTCATTTTGTTTTTCTTATATAGGGTTTTGAAGCATCGTTTGGAACTAGTCCTATTCACTGCAGTCATGATTGGTTCACCTCTTCTCAATTTGGTGGTTAAGCTATTCTTTCGACGCGCCCGGCCCGATTTACATCGGCTCATCGAAATAGGGGGGTACAGTTTCCCCAGTGGACATGCCATGAATGCATTCTCTTTATACGGTATTCTCACGTTTCTGCTATGGCGTCACATTACGGCTAGGTGGGCGAGGATTCTATTGATTCTGTTCAGCATGATGATGATCCTCTCGATCGGTATAAGCCGAATATATTTAGGGGTCCATTATCCTAGTGATATCATTGCCGGATATTTGGCAGGTGGTTGTTGGCTTGCGATTTCCATTTGGTTTTTCCAAAGGTATCAAGACCGGCGGAAGAACAAGGATCGTTAATAAAGGGAGCAAGGTTATCAAGATAAGCAGCCGGCAGGTAAGTCAGCTGTTGATTAAAGAAAGTTAGGAGCGTATTAATTGGAAAACTGGATTACGGAATTCATGAATGATTTTGGATATATGGGAATCTTTCTATTGATAGCATTGGAAAATATTTTTCCGCCGATCCCGTCTGAGGTCATTCTTACTTTTGGCGGTTTCATGACGACTACAGCGAACATGACGATCATGGGTGTCGTGATTGCATCGACTATAGGGTCAGTGGCAGGGGCAGTCGTCCTTTATGGAATTGGTTTACTTCTAGATGTGAAGGTCATTGAAAAGTTCGTGGAAAGATGGGGCCATATTCTTAGATTAACGGTATCGGACGTCCATAAGGCGAATTCATGGTTTGACAAGTACGGGTCATGGACCGTGTTTTTCTGCAGATTGGTTCCGCTGATCAGAAGCCTGATTTCGATTCCGGCTGGCATGTCCCATATGAGTTTTTGGCTCTTTCTGCTTTACACAACAGCCGGAACACTGATTTGGAACATCATTTTAGTGAATATCGGGGCAGCTGTTGGATCTTCGTGGGAAGATATTGTGGGGTATATGGACATTTATTCAAATATCGTTTATGCGATATTGGCCTTGCTATTCATTATTTTCGTTGTTTTGATTTTAAGAAGGAATAAAGGCAAAGTATAATTTCAGTTTAGTTGATTGGGCCGTTAGAGTCGGCACCTTCATTACATAACCGAAAATGAACACCAAAGGCTGTCATTGCGACAGCCTTTTTCTTATGGAGAAGGCGGCTGAACTCAGAATAAAGGGGAAGTGCTTTGGACAAAATGAGTGAAACGAAAAAGGAATGAGGTTCGGTGCTATGGCTTCTTTTTTCAAACAAAAGAGACAAGTGAAGCAACGTGAAAAGAAAAAGGAAGATGACAATCAATCCAAAAGCAAAACGCCTGATTATATTGAAAGTTCCATTTCTGCCAATCTGGAAATTGTGAAGAAAAGGACGGGAAACAGTCCGGACATCATCATCCGTACGTTGAAAATCGGTCAAAATCCGGAGATGAAAACAACGATCTTGTATGTGCAAGGCCTGGTTGATAATCCAAGCGTTACGGACTTTTTAATTGAGTCAATCATGAAAAATCCTCATCTATCAGAAAAAATGCTTCCACAAGAAGCATTGGATATAATCTCTGAAGACGTGGTTTCACTCGGTGGTGTAGAAACCGTCAAGGACTGGGAAAAATTGTTTTTGTCCTTATTATCAGGGGACAGCATCATTCTGGTTGATGGAATAAACATCGCCCTGGTTGCCAGTACGAGAGGAGGAGAACAGCGCTCGATTCAGGAGCCAAGCACGCATTTGACTGTCCGGGGATCAAGAGAAGGGTTTACGGAATCGAATGGAACGAACATCGCCATGTTACGCCGGATCATCAATACCCCGGATTTATGGATAGAGTCGATGAAAATTGGCACGGTGACAAAAACGGACGTTTCCATCATGTATATAAATGGAATTGTCAAAGAAGGGATTGTCGAGGAGGTCAAGAAGCGCTTAAATCGAATTAACATCGATAGCATTCTTGAATCAGGATATATTGAACAATTGATAGAAGACCAGGTCATGACCCCATTCCCAACCCTTAACCATACAGAAAGACCGGATATGGTCGCAGGAAATCTTCTGGAAGGAAGAGTGGCGATATTCGTTAATGGAACACCTTTCGTCTTGATAGCCCCGGCATTATTCGTACAGTTTTTCCAATCTGTCGAAGACTACTATAATCGCTTCGACATTGCTTCAGCCACACGTTTTTTACGGATCATCGTTTTCATTATTTCCATAGTCGGACCGGCTGTCTATGTTGCAGCCACGACTTTTCATCAGGAAATGATCCCAACGAAGTTGCTGATCATTGTAGCGGCCCAAAGGGAAACGGTTCCTTTGCCGGCCGTCATTGAAGCGCTTCTCATGGAAATGACCTTTGAAATATTACGGGAAGCAAGTCTTCGGATGCCAAAGGCTGTTGGTTCGACTATGTCCATTGTCGGAGCATTGGTCATCGGGCAGGCTGCTGTCCAAGCTGGTATCGTATCGCCGGCAATGGTCATCATCGTCTCGATCACGGCGATTGCCAGTTTTGCAACCCCTTCTTATTCCATAGCGATTTCTGCCCGCATTGTACGGTTCGGATTCATCATTTGTGCCGGCACTTTAGGCTTTTATGGGATGATTTTAGCCTTTTTCGTCCTTATTGTCCATTTATGCAGCCTGCGTTCACTTGGAGTTCCTTATATGACACCGCTCGCCCCTCTGAATCCGGAAGGGTTAGGCGACACATTCTTCAGAAGACCGATGTGGGCTTTCAAGGAAAGGCCAAAATTATTATCCAACGAAAATAACCTGATAAGGGAAGGCGATAATCAAAGACCCCTGCCTCCTGAATCGCGTGGAATGAAAACGTCTGACGGGAAAAAAGGTGAAGGCAATGAATCGTAAAAAGCTAATTCTGTCCTTGCTGGTGATCTGTACTACATTCATCTCAGGATGTTGGGATAAAAAAGAGTTAAACGAAATTGCCATCGTCTCGGCGGTTGGACTCGACAGAAATAAAGAAGGAAAGTTAGTGGGAACGTTCCAAACCATTAATCCAAGCAACGTTGCGGGAGCTCTTCAGGGCGGCGGCGGATCAAATCCACCGATATCCATTTATAGGGCCACCGGAGATAATGTGCTTGCACTGGATAGTACCGCTTCAACTAAAATCTCGCGGGATATGTATTTTGCCCATGCCAACTTGATTGTCATTGGTGAGGAACTAGCAAAAGAAGAGGGCCTCAACGATATTTTCGACGCATTTGAGCGCTCGCCGGAATTCCGGGCAACTACGAGGATCGTGATTGCCCGGGGTGTGAAAGCAAGGGATATTGTCGAAACGTTAACCGCAATCGATAAGGTATCTGCTGAGAAAGTCATTAGGACGATTGAAATCACTGAAAAAACCCAGGGGAAAAATATTAGCATCAATCTCCAAGAAGTGATCAAGAATCTGCTTAGTACCGGGAAAGAACCGATAATAAGTGGTTTTACCGTGAGAGGAAACACAGGTAAAGAGGATAAAATGGAGAATACCATGTCTTCGGATATTGAGGCAAACCCTAATGCATCAGGAATTGGTGTTTTTAAAGATGGGAAATTGATTGACTGGCTGGATGGTGATATGGCAATAGGAGCTATGTGGGTATTGGATAGGATCAAACATACCAATTCAAACATTGATTGGGAAGGAAAAAAAGACGCAGTCACCTATCAGGTGATTCGTCAAAAAACCAGCGTTTCGGTAAAAATGGAAAATGGAAAACCTAAGGTATTTATAAAGGTCCGTGCAGAAGGAGATATCCGGGAGGTGAATGTTCCTTTGAATCTAACTGATACGCATGTTCTGATAGATCTTGAAAAGAAGCTAGAGAAAGACTTGAAGAAGAAGATGGAAGATGCGATCGTTCGGGCACAGAAAAATAAAGCGGATATTTTTGGCTTTGGTGAAATCATGCACGAATCCCACCCTAAAGAATGGAAAAAAATTGAAAAAAACTGGGACGATGTTTCATTTCCTGAACTGGAAGTAGATGTGCAGGCAGAAACTTTCATTCGCCGTACAGGACTACGTAATAAGCCATATCTTTCAAATTTAAAAAAGAGTGATCAATGATGGAAAGGAAGTGGCATCCTCATGGAAAAGGCAAAAATCAGCGCTTACCAGCTGTTCGTCCTTATTTTTCTGTTTGAAATGGGCAGTGCACTTTTGATTCCGCTTGCAGGTGAAGCCAAGCAGGCTGCTTGGCTAGTCATCCTTATTGCAAT
Source organism: Peribacillus aracenensis (assembly GCF_025175645.1). Classification (NCBI taxonomy): domain Bacteria; kingdom Bacillati; phylum Bacillota; class Bacilli; order Caryophanales; family Bacillaceae; genus Peribacillus; species Peribacillus aracenensis. The sequence goes on along the minus strand of NZ_JANZMJ010000007.1, from coordinate 139,624 downwards.
GATAGGCGGGTTTTTATTATTTTTCATTTATTATGGCCTTTTTCAATATTACCCTGATCAGCTGTTAACAGAGTTTGTAAAACAGATATTGGGGAATTTTCTAGGCAGGATCGTAGCTTTTCTATACATTCTTTATTTTATCTATCTTTCTGCGAGGGTGCTGAGGGATTTCGGAGATACACTGCTTACTTTTGCCTATCCTCATATTCCGTTATTTTTTGCGAACGCTGTTTTCATTTCAGTCGTGGTATATACGGTCCGTAAAGGGGTAGAAGTATTGGTAAGGACAGGGGAACTATTCTTTGTCTTGGAGAATTTACTTTTAATGACCTTCATGCTTCTGATTATTGCTTCAGGCATGGTCCATTTAAACAACTTAAAACCCGTTTTTGAAATCAGCGGGACAGAGATGTTGAAAATGGGTTTGACTAAAACCGTATTCTTTCCATTTGGCGAGGTCATAGTGTTTCTAATGATCTTTCCTTATATGAAAGAACCTCAGCGACTGAAAAAAATTGGAATAGGGAGCTTGGCGACAAGCGGCATATTTCTCTCGATAATAATGGCAGTGAATGTTGCTGTACTTGGCGTGGACCTTACAACACGTTCACAATACCCTATTCTTACCCTCATCCAGTCCATAGAAGTCGCTGGCTTTCTTGAACGTCTCGATGTGTACTTCTTGTTTTTGTTGATGATTGGCGGGTTCATCAAGCTAAGTGTATTTACTTATGTAGCGGTAACGGGTACGGCGAATGTTTTCAATGTTAAACAGCCCTCCAAACTTGCTTACCCTGTTGGCATGATCATTTTATTGATCTCGATCATTATCGCAAGCAGTTATACGGAACATATCAATGAAGGGTTAGGTGCCGTACCACATTACATCCATCTGCCATTTCAGGTGATCATCCCATTGCTTCTCTTGATCATTGCCTTTTTTAAGAATCGAAAAAAAGGAAGACAAGCACCAAAATAAATTGCTAAAAGGTGGAATTGATGAGAAATGAAAATCTTTGGCATTACAGTTTTGATCCTAGCCCCTTTAGTGGTCATAACTTTAGGTATGGATATATTATTGGGATTTGATTTGGATAATTCAATCAAGCATGCCTTTAACCCATTTTTGGTGAAGGACCCCGCTGAATTTATCCTTTTTCTCATTCTTCTTGTATTCCTTTTGTTCAGTTTCTTTTATCGAAAAAAAAAGAAAGGCAACACGAAAGGACAACAATGATGCTGCAAATTCCCGGTGCTGAAATAGAGATGAACTCCGAATGTGGGAGTTTGTCTTTTTGCTTTTTTACAACCTAATAAACCCATTTATAGTATGATGATAAAATGAGCTTATTTTTCAGCGGAATGTAAAATCACTAAAACAAAAAACCTCGGAAGGAGTGCGGCAATTTGGATATCAAATTGAATCAAAAAATCATAAAAGACATGTGCGGGGCCGTCTCCTTCAAAAGAGGGGAAGCTTTTCATCGTGCCAATAAAGTGACATTTGAAAGTTATCTGCCTGATGGCTGTGAAGCAACGGTTAAAGGAAAGGAAGACTTCCATGTCACGATTGAAGTGGATGCTGTCGGGGGCTTCCGGACGAAATGCAGCTGTCCTACGCTAGCTTCCTTCCAAAGGGATTGCCAGCATATTGCAGCCGTCCTGCTGTCGGTTTACGACCATCAGCGAGATGGGACGATTCCTGAGGGCCTAAATGCAGACAGCTCTGATGCTTCGGCCAATAAGAAGTTGTCAGAAGGCTTGCTGACCCTTTTCAATAATCAGCCTGTACGCAAAAGCGGTCATCAGCGCCACTTTGAAAAAAGAAAGATGCTTGAAGCGGAATTTACATGTAAACCGGTATGGATGGGAACGGATCAATATATGTTAGGACTGGAAATGAAAATTGGTTCTTTCAATGTGGCGAATGTCCGGGATTTCCTGAAGCGAGTTAAAGAAGGAAAGCCTGCCCAAGTGTCCCTTTCATTTATATATGACCCGGTGCTGCATTGTTTTCAGAATGAAAATGATTCCGTGCTTCAGGAGCTTATTACAGTGATATCGGATGAAAAAGTCTATGTTGACGCCCTGACGGATAAATCTGAATACACATTGGACAATCACTTATTACTTTTGCCTCCATCTTCTTTTCGAAGGCTTGTCCCCATCCTTGAAGTGGCGCCAGCGGTGAAGCTTGCCTATGGCGGCCTTACATTCAATGGCTTTCGTGTATCAAACGGACCGCTTCCTTTACAGTTTGACTTTACTGAAAGCGAGGTCAAAGGTTATCAACTGAATATTAAAAGGCTGCACGAGATGATCGTCATGAATGCATACACATTGGTTCTATTTGAAGGGAAATTGGTTCAGCTCGAAAATGAGGATTTCCAACGCCTTTCAGAGTTAAAGCAAATGATGGAGGATTCGGGGATGAATCAAATTCCAATCCATCATGACCAGCTGGAATTATTCATGGACAAAGTGGTACCAGGTTTGAAAAGACTCGGTAAAGTCCATATAGCAAGATCCATCACTGAATTGTTCTTAAAGATACCGCTGGTTGCAAAGCTATACTTGGATCGTGTGAAAAACAGGCTGCTTGCGGGACTGGAATTCCAATATGGGAATATCGTGATCAACCCTTTGGAAAAACAAGAATCCAAGGTGATAAGGGATGTAGAGAAGGAGGCGGAGATACTAAAGCTGATGGAAGATAGCCAGTTTGCCAAGACGGACGGCGGCTATTTCTTGCATAACGAAGAGTTGGAGTATGAGTTTTTGTACCACATCGTTCCGAAACTCCAGAAGCTGGTGCAAATCTATGCCACGACCGCTGTAAGAAACCGAATTTCCCGAGGGAATGCTGCACCGCGCATTAGGGTGAAAATTAAAAAGGAACGTACTAATTGGCTCGAATTCAAATTTGAAATGGATGATATCCCAGATAAACAAATACGTGAGGTCTTAGCAGCGCTTGAAGAAAAAAGGAAATACTATCGTTTAAGGAATGGATCGCTGCTTTCCCTAGAAACAAGAGAATACGAGGAAATCAATCGGTTTCTTCATGCACTCCCCGTACAGGATGAAGACTGGGAAAGCAGGCTGAACATGCCAATCGTAAAAGGGCTGCAGCTCCTTGATTCCGTTAATGACAGCCAGACATTCACAATGGAAGAATCCTTCCGGCAGTTTTTGGATAACATCAGGTATCCGGGCGCTTTGGAGTTCGAGGTGCCAAATAGTCTGGACCCGATTTTGCGCGAGTATCAAAAAAACGGCTACAAATGGATGAAAATACTTGCCCAATACGGTTTTGGCGGGATTCTTGCTGATGATATGGGTTTGGGAAAAACATTGCAAAGCATCGCGTTCATTTTATCCGAGCTTCCTGACATCCGTAAGAAAAGGGTTCCGGCGCTTATTGTCTGCCCATCATCATTGACCTACAATTGGCTGAGTGAATTCACAAAATTCGCTCCTGATATCCAAGCCGTCATCGTGGATGGCGACAAGACGGAAAGGACGAAGCTGCTTAAGGAAGTAGGTGACGTGGATGTTGTGATCACCTCTTATCCATTGCTCCGGAAAGATATCGGGTCGTTTGAAAAAGAGGACTTCCATACGGTGTTCTTTGATGAAGCACAGGCCTTTAAGAACCCAGTGACACAAACGGCACGAGCGGCCAAGAAGATAAAAGCGGCACATCGCTTCGCATTGACTGGTACGCCCATCGAGAATTCACTAGAAGAGCTCTGGTCCCTTTTCCACGTCGTATTCCCTGAACTATTTATGGGGTTAAAGGAGTACAGCAACCTCTCAAGGAAGCAGATTTCCCGCAGGATCCGCCCATTTTTGCTGCGGAGAATGAAAGAGGACGTACTGGCGGAACTACCGGAAAAAATCGAGTCCCTGGAATCGATGGAACTGCTCCCTGATCAGAAGAAACTGTACGGCGCCTATCTGGCGAAGCTGCGGCATGATACGCTGAAACACCTGGACAAGGACACCCTCCGGAAAAATCGGATCAGGATCCTCGCAGGCTTGACACGGCTTCGGCAAATATGCTGTCACCCCGCCTTGTTTGTGGACGGATATAAAGGCAGTTCAGCAAAATATGAGCAACTGATGCAAATTGTCGAAGAATCGAAGCTTTCTGGAAGACGGGTGCTGATTTTCTCGCAATTTACAAAAATGCTTCAAATGATCGGCAGGGATCTGGCCATGAAAGGACAACCCTTTTTCTACCTGGATGGGCAAACTCCATCAAAGGAACGTGTGGAAATCTGCAATCGGTTTAATGCGGGAGAACGGGATATATTCCTCATTTCATTGAAAGCGGGCGGTACGGGTCTCAATCTGACGGGTGCCGATACAGTCATTCTATATGACCTTTGGTGGAATCCGGCAGTTGAAGAACAAGCTGCGGACCGTGCCCATCGAATGGGGCAGAAGAATGAGGTTCAAGTCATCAAACTTATTGCCCGCGGCACTATTGAAGAAAAAATGAATGAACTTCAAGAGAAAAAGAGACACCTTATTGAAGAAATCATCGACCCTGGGGACAAGTCGCCGTCTGCCCTTACAGAAGAGGATATCAGGGAAATCCTGATGATATAAGGAGGGAAATGCGGTTACACAGCTTATTAACAGACAGGAACAATTTATGAATTGAATAGTCTAGTCATGAGCATTTCTTTATAATGAGGAATGCTTTTTTTCTTTTTTTAAAAGAAAAGGATACTTAGGTAACAATAATAATATAATATAAAACAACAATGTTTTATTGTAAAACGATAAATCGTATGATAAATTAAATGGACAATAAATAAGTGGGGTGCTTTTTATGAAACTAGGAACAACACTCTTTTTAAAGATAGCTGTCATTCTTATTGGACTGCCTGTTCTTGCTTTGTGCATCTTTTTTGTGCCTGAGATAGCGAACTTTGCAGCAGAATTATATCCGGATATGACTTATTTGAAATATCTCGTTTTAATCGATTTGTATGCATCGGCGATACCTTTTTACTTTGCTCTATATCAAGCCTTTAAACTTTTAAGTTATATTGACAAGAACAAAGCTTTCTCGGAATTATCTGTAAGAGCTTTAAAGACAATAAAAAATTGTGCAATCACAATCAGTGGCTTGTATGTGGTAGGCATGCCGCTCTTTTATCTCATAGCGGAAATGGACGACGCCCCAGGTATCATATTAATCGGAATGGTCGTCATTTTTGCTTCATTGGTGATTGCAGTCTTTGCTGCTGTCCTTCAAAGGCTTTTACAAGAAGCCATCGATATAAAATCAGAAAATGACTTAATAGTCTGAGGTGAAAAACTTGGCGATTATAATCAATATTGATGTGATGCTGGCTAAAAGGAAAATGAGTGTTACAGAACTTTCCGAGAGGGTTGGAATAACGATGGCCAATCTTTCCATATTGAAAAACGGTAAGGCAAAAGCGATTCGATTAACAACTTTAGAGGCGATTTGTAAGGCTTTAGAATGTCAACCCGGAGATATATTAGAATATCGAAATGATGAAGACACCCAAGATTGAAAAAGTGGAAGAACAAGAAAGACTTCAGCAAAGGGGAGTCACTTAACCATTAAAAAAATGGAGGCACCAATCATGAGAGCACTGAAACAACTCGTTCGTTTTGGTTGGGAGCAAGTTTTATCATGCTTGTTCCCTGCCGTTATTTTTGCCTCTTTGGCTATTACAAAGTTCATACCGCTTCCCTTCCTGCCGCGGTATGACTGGCTGCTCATCATCTGCCTTCTGATGCAGTGGTGGATGGTGCGTTCCGGGCTTGAAACAAAGGATGAACTGAAGGTCATCACACTATTCCACCTTATTGGACTTGCTCTTGAACTTTTCAAGGTACATATGGGCTCCTGGACTTATCCAGAGGAAGGTTATTTCAAAATTTTTGGAGTGCCGCTGTATAGCGGATTCATGTACGCAAGTGTAGCGAGTTATCTTTGCCAGGCGTGGAGGAGGTTAAAGGTTGAACTGGTCAAGTGGCCACCGTTTTTGGCCGTTGTATCTCTTGCTGCTGCGATTTATTTGAACTTTTTCACCCACCATTATTGGATTGATGTTCGTTGGTGGTTATCTGGACTTGTCATCATCGTCTTTTGGCGATCATGGGTCACATACGAGGTTGGCGGAACTCATTATCGTATGCCAATCGCGCTTTCATTCGTTCTCATCGGATTTTTTATCTGGATAGCCGAAAATATCGCAACGTTCTTTGGAGCTTGGGAATATCCAAACCAAACCGATGCATGGAGTCTCGTTCATTTAGGAAAGGTAAGTTCATGGCTCTTATTAGTGATTGTTAGCTTTCTTATAGTAGCGACGCTAAAACAGGTTAAGGGGAAAGATTCCACTAAGATGGATGCAAGTCAATTTTTATAAAAGGCTGTTTTCGCTACTTTGTTGCTATTTACCAAGTAAAGGGGTGTGGTTGATTTCCCCTCCAGATGCTCGCTTTCCGCGGGGCGGGCGGTGAGCCTCCTCGGCGTAAACGCCTGTGGGGTCTCACTTGTCCCACTGCTCCCGCAGGAGTCTCGCACTTGCGTTCCAATCAACCTTAAATCGTTTCGTTTTTAAAAACAACAATCTTTACGAAAAGAGCCTTATAAAAAGAAAATTCGGCCTTCGCGTGAAAAACAAATTGGGTGAAAAGACGGCACATAATGAACATATATGTGCCGTCTCTGATTCTCTAAAATCTTTTATAAAGAATTGTGGTGTCCTAGTCCTTTTTTTCTTCTGAATTTCCACGAAAAACATTCCTATGAAACAAGTTTTAATCCCACTGCTGCGCCAAGGACCATGGCTATAAAAATGACCCTTCGCCAATCTTTGGATTCCCCGTAGAGGAGCATCCCGATTATCGCTCCGCCCGATGCACCGATCCCTGTCCAGATTGCATAAGCCGTCCCCATCGGCAAGGTTTTCATGGCAAAAGCAAGAAAGAGGAAACTTGCTCCGAATCCGATGAATAACAGCAGCAAGGATTGCCAATTACGGTCTTTGTGCAATTTATTTATCATCGCAACCCCAAACATTTCAAATAGCCCCGCTAAGATTAAAGAGACCCAAGCCATTATGATTCAGCCCCTTTCTCAGCTTTATCATCAGTCACTAATTTCAAGCCGATCACTCCTGATAATAAAAGGAGGATCAATAGCGTTTTGCTCAGCTTGAAGGATTCCCCAAAGAAAATGATTTCGGAAAAAACGGTCCCGGCCGTCCCCATTCCGACAAAAACGGCATATACCGTTCCGACAGGAAGCTTCCTGCCAGCCATTATCATCAAATAAAAACTGATGATGATCGAAATGACCGTTCCAGACCAAGTCCAAATGTCATCTGCATGTTTTAAGCCAATCACCCAAAATACTTCAAAAAAAGCTGCAATGAATACTTTAATCCAGTTTGTGCTCATGAAATACCGCACCTCCGTTTTTATTCTTTACCAAAAAAACAAAAAAAGCCCAAGAGATAACCGTTAAACAGTTTCTCCCAGGCTTTTATCCTTCCGTGGCACAGCATGCTGTGAGTTTTCTCTCGGACCAGACCAGCAATAGACGCACTGCGGAACCCTAGAAAACATTTGACATATGCAATTACCTTTCATTATACATACTTCTTGAACTTACTCAAGGTAAAAGTTTAATGAAAAAATGGATGGTGAGCTTTTTGCCGCAATAAAATATTGTAAAAGCCCCGATAAGATTCGGGGCTCTTTTTGACTTGCTATTTAGGCACTCACTATCCGTTTCCGTGATGCACCTTCTTTTTTATGTGATACATAGCTATGCAGGATCATTCCTATGATGACGATAAAGATGCCGAACCACGATAACGGAGAAGGAATCGGTAAAGATAGGAATAGTAATTCGCCAGCCAGTGCAAAAAGGACCTCCATCGATTGTGTAGCTTCAACGGAAGCTAATTTCTGCATATTTCCGCTTACCAAATCGGTCGCCTTGAAAAAAAGGACTGTGGCGATGACTCCAGAAAATAGTGCCACCAATAGGGATTGGAAACTTTGCATCTTCGTCGGTGCCCCTACTGTAAAGAAACCGTACAATGAAAGCAGAAACCAGAATGGCAGACTCGCCAAAGTCATTCCCAATACCCGCTGATAGGCATCCAGGCGTCCTTCGGATACCTCCATCATTTTGCGATTTCCCAAAGGGTATGCAAACGAGGCGATGACGATTGGAATCACTCCCAGCCAAAGATTGGCCATTGAAATGTGCTTGGTATGTTCCAGCTGCATCAGGATGATTCCAAGCAGGATGATCATGGACATGAGGAGGCCTTTCACAGAAACCCTTCCTCTTTGCCTTTCGAGCCCATCTTTCGTTTGGACAGTCTCAAAAAACAGCGGCGCAAGTAATGCACCCGAAATGATCGTGATTTGCCAAGTGCCGGCAATTAGCCAGCCTGGTGAGTAGGCGGATGCAAAGCATAATGGAGCATAAAATAACCCAAAGCCGACAAAACTCCATAGCAGCCAAGGACCTGGCTTTTCTCTCATCACTCGTAAAAGGGGAAGCAGATTTTTTCTGCTTAACACGATACATAACAGAAAAGGCACCATAAAGATATAACGCAGCGAAGCACTCCATATCCAGCTTCCGCCAGATAACTCCATTGCCTGATTTAAAACAAACGTAAATGCAAAAAAGAAAGCGGAACAAATACCTAATATAATCGGACGCAATTGACTCACCTCAATCTGTTTTATGAGTCAGTAAGACTCTGGAAGCATGGCAATCGCTTCGTCTTTCTGAACGACTTTCAAGAAATATCCACTGCGTCAAAAGTGGAATGTGAATTTTCGGAATATTATAAGCGATCAAATTAAATTGTCCTTCAAAAGCAATAGAAAATCAACAGGATTCTTTGAAACTAGCGAAATTCCTTCTCCATGATTCGACACGGAACGGAAGAAATGGTCTTTGGAGTTAAATGAAGACGTTTCCATTTTAATATTTAAATTAACAAAATGTACCATTGATACAAGCGAGAAACGTTGTTATGTCGCGGATTATGAAGGGATTACTAATATTTTATATAAAAATCATATAGAGGCAGATAATATATGAAGATACGAGAATTGACGAATATGGTAGGGAGTGGTATCTTTATAAAAGTGCAAATAATGTCGAATGGTGACGAAATATTAAATGCAACATTCGCAAGAAAGTTAGTGGGGTAAATTAAATGAAATCTACAGGTATTGTACGTAAAGTTGACGAATTAGGACGGGTAGTCATTCCAATTGAACTGCGCCGAACATTAGGAATTAATGAGAAAGACGCTCTGGAGATTTATGTAGAACAAGAGCGCATCATCCTTCAAAAATATAAACCAAACATGACTTGCCAGGTTACAGGTGAGGTTTCCGATGACAATATGAAACTTGCTGATGGTAAATTAATACTTAGCCCTGAAGGTGCCGAACTTCTTATTAAAGAAATTCAAGCCAGCATGGAAACTGCTAAATAATTAATATACTAGATATATAGCATCCAAGTGTAGGGAAGGTTTTTTCCCTACACTTTTTTATATTAAATGGTGAAATAATAAAAATGGTTCGTTTCACGGACGAAACCAATTTTTTCATAAAGTCTTTGTGCGTTTACATTATCCTTGCCTGTCTCCAGTGAAACCCCTTTGGCACCTGCTTCGCGTGCAAAAGTGATGGCCGCGTTCAACAACTCCTCGCCAAAACCCTTTTTGCGGGCGGACTCCTTCACGAATAAATCATTCAATACCCATGACCGCATCATACTCACAGATGAAAAAGAAGGATATAATTGTACAAAACCAATAGGATTTCCTTCATCATAGGCCATGAAAATCACAGACTCCACATTTGTCAGCCTTTCCCTTAAAAACTCCCTTGCACGACCAGGATCGGATGCTTGCTCATAAAACACTCTGTATAAATCAAAAAGTTCGGTCAGTGATTCCAGCTCATGCAATGTAGCCTTCTGTATGCTCATAAACGGCCCCCCTAATTATTAGAATACTCTAAATTTATCATTTATTCATGCTTCCCGCCAAATTCAAAGCCACATTTTCCGGCGCCAAAAATCAGGATGGATCCCAAAAAGGCACCATCCTGATTTCATTTCATCATGAAGCGGGCAATATACCAAAGTTGAGCAGTAAACTCATGGATGATAGCTCGTGAGTTTGGAGCAAATACTCGTGAATTATGCCGATTTACTCGAGAAAGGAGCATGATTCATAGAATGCAGCAGCAAACTCACGAAATATAAGCGTTTACTCGTGAGTTTGGTCGATTTACTCGTGAGTTTAGATCAAATACTCGTAAGTTTGGAGCAAATACTCGTGAATTATGCCGATTTACTCGAGAAAGGAGCATTACTCATAGAATGCAGCTGCAAACTCACGAAATATAAGCGTTTACTCGTGAAATTAGAGCAAATACTCGTGAGTTTGGTCGATTTACTCGTGAGTTTAGATCAAATACTCGTGAGTTTGGAGCAAATACTCGTGAATTATGCCGATTTACTCGTGAAAGGAGCATGATTCATAGAATGCAGCAGCAAACTCACGAAATATAAGCGTTTACTCGTGAGTTTGGTCGATTTACTCGTGAGTTTAGATCAAATACTCCTAAGTTTGGAGCAAATACTCGTGAATTATGCCGATTTACTCGTGAAAGGAGCATGATTCATAGAATGCAGCAGCAAACTCACGAAATATAAGCGTTTACTCGTGAGTTTGGAGCAAATACCGATTTACTGATGAAAATGGAGCAAATACTCATGAAATTGGCCAATAAAATCACAAACTTATTCCTTCATTATTCGAGTGGTTTAGCTTCTAAACCGCCTGTATTATGGATGTGAACCTTAACGTTTATATCATGTAGTGAATCCTTATCTAAGTAATCCTTCGGCTCAATTATATGATTCTTTTGCCAGTATTTTGTCTCTTTGATATAAAGGATTTTGCCTAAGCTTAAAGGGTCTGCGTTCTTTTGAATCCCTTTCATGAATGTTGATTGGATTTCTTTTTTTATTTGGCTTTCGAATTTTCGTTTTATTTTATCGATATCCATTTGGGTATCAAGCCCCAGAATTTTACCTGATACGTCAACGTCAATAACGAATTTGTACTTTCCATCCTTAAGAACTGGCTTTACTTGATAATGCGGATGGGAGAAAGATGCATAGATGTCTTGCTTATTCACGTTAATGTTTACGGGAGTTTTGTTGGTCCTTTTAGTGAGCCAGCGTATGCCGCTCAGTTCCTTTTCAGAGAACCAGGGCTGGGATACTTTATAATAAATGGAAAATGCACCATCCATATAGATGCTTTTTCTTTTTTTATCTTTTTCTTTCCATACTGTATCGTTCCAGGAAATGGAGGGAAGGATGGTCGTTGATGCTTTTTCCCGCTGGTTAGAATAATACTTTTGAACCGTAATGGGCTCGATGTATGATCGATTACGATAGATATCTTCTGGTAAATATAATGTCGTGTATAATGGTGACAAATTAAAATAACCGTTAATGGAGAAAAGCTCATCTATGGAACTTTTTGTGCCAAAGATATTGGCTGAGTACCTAAGTAATTGATTTCTGTATATAAAATCCACTATTTCTGTACTTTGCTGCTTCAATACATTTTCACTGATGACAAATGTGGAAACATGCCCGATATAGAGGGCCTGTTGAGTATTCTGCATTAGTTTATTAACAGCGATTGAGATGGAACGCCCTTTTTCTTTCCCTACATATACGGGCGGGGCTTGAGAGGGCTTTGCCTCTGTTTTAGCTACCGCAGCGAAGTCCACAAGTTGAGTATATACAATGTATTCCCCATCTTTGAAATCTATCCCGATGGCCGTTATATAATGGAAGTCCTGGATCGTTTTCTCATCCCAGCAGCCAGAAAGTAAAAGGAATAGAGGGATGGCCAATAATATTTTGCAGATGCGGAACATGGCTCTACTGCCCCTTCCTGGTTTTATCATTAGCGGCCAAGGATCGTTTGCTCAGGGAAGTCCATGGCCTCATTATGAATGAATCCAGTAGTTTAGAGAATATTGGCGGGTTCATTCCGCCAATATATGAAATCCCGAATGAATCAAGCCTGGATAGTAAAGTGACAATGGTAAGGAAACCGATTATCGTACCGTAGATTCCATAAATACAGCTTAGTAACAGCACAAACATACGCAGAATCGTTACGACCCCTGTTAAAGACTGGTTTACAAGAGTATACGATGCGACAGAGGTTACGGCAGTAACCACAAGCATGGTTTGTGAGGTCAGTCCGGCCCTTATCGCGGCATCACCGACAATGAGGCCGCCTACAACAGCAACTGTCTGCCCAACCGCTTTAGGTAACCTGACTCCGGATTCACGGAATAATTCAAATAAAAGGAGCATGAGAATGAATTCCATGGTGGCGGATAAGGGAAGTCCAAGCCTTGAAAGGGTGATGGTGGCCAATAACGGGAATGGCACCTGTTCAATGTTGAAAGCGGAAATGGATATCCAAAACCCGGGCAATAATATGGTAATGCCTAGCCCCATTAAGCGAAGCAGTCGCTCAAGGCTTACAAATAGATAAGGAAGATTCGAATCTTCTGCTGTTTTTATTTGCAATAATAATGTAGAAGGAGCCACGATTATTGTTGGCATTCCGTCCACGATTAGAATGAATCTTCCTTGGTTGAGTGCTTCCACTGCAAAGTCGGGGCGACTTGTATAATGAGTGAGTGGAAAGATACTAAATTTACCGTTTGTGATCAATTCCTCCAATTGTTGGCTGCTCACCAATATATCAATATCCAGGGAGCTGATCTTGGACCTCACATTTTTGACCAATTCTTTATCAATGATGTCATCCATGTACATTAGTGCGACTTTCGTTTGGCTGCGCCTGCCGACGATAAAGTCTTCATAGGCGAGAGATTTTGTTTTTAGCCGTTTTCTGATTAAAGCGGTATTCATGGATAAATCCTCGACAAATCCATCTCTTGGTCCTCTTACAGAGACTTCGAAGGAAGATTCCTCAGGCTGCCTGTTCGGAACATTGGACAAATTTATTGAAAATAACTTTTGGGTTGATGGGATGAATAATAAGACATTCCCGGAGAAAATCAGCTGCTGGACGCTATTGAATTCACTATCAATCGTCACTCTAGTCAAATCTATCAATGGCTTTAGCTTGTTGATTGCCTCTTTTTCATCGATTCTCTCATCCATTTCCATCATTTTGTTTAACTTTTCCAAAATCCCCTCGTTCAGTAAACTGGTATCTGCCATACCCGAGCAATAAAATATAAGGACAGGAATGGGTCTTTCGGTTTCTCCAATATAAATCGTGTCAAATATGATATCCGAGCTTGAACTGAATAACTCCCGAAATGTCTCCTCCTTTAATTCAGGCAGGGTTGGTTCATTTTTGGATCGTTTCATTCTCATGTCGTTTACCCTCCTTAGATCTAATGAACGTGCCGATAAACAAAAAGGCGGACAAAAGTAACAGGAAATAAAAAGCGCCAGGATAATAAAATGTTTGGGTCACATGCAAAAATTCGAAATTACTGAATGGTACGATGGAGATGACAACCATGAGAAAGCCGACAGCGAAAAGAATTCCGACCTTCATTTTTTCCGTTTTCCTATTAAAGATTTCCGTTATTAAGAATAATCCCAGTGAAACACGGATATAAGCACCAGCAAGCCATTGATAAATGGAAAAGAAATCTGTATGTTCAATATATTTTCCAATAGTCAGCAGACGCCACTGTTCATAGGCTGGGTACCTCATGGCTTCGGCTAAGGTCGGTCCGAATTCGGCAAGTGCAGCTGTTAATGGGCCTAGAAGTAAAAATAATAAACCGAGGCAAATGGAAACCAATACTTTCCAACTGACTTTATCAGTAAGCTTTTCCTGGAAAAAAGAGATTAAAATCAGTTCGGCAAGACCATAACCAGAATACTGCAAGGACTTAACGCCTTGAAAATAGCCATTCTCGAAAAGGGGAAGGAGGTGGCTATAGTCTTTTGTCGGTATATTTCCGGTCGCAACGAAAATGCCAAGAATGACGACAATGGGCAATAATACAGAAGAGCAAATGGCGATGGAGCGCATACCTGAATGGGCAAGGAATATGCATAGCAGTGTAAACGGAATGATAATCGCTAAACTTGGGGTTTCAAAAAGGAAGCTCGTCGTGATCCAATCAATCGTTTCCTTGGTGGTGGCCAATACAAGACTGATCAGATAAATCACGATAAAGAATAAAACGATATTTTTAATAGGTTTCCCGAATCTATTATCAAGCCAATTTGTCAGGGATCGATTATTCATATTCTTGATTATCTTCGATAATATGTAGACCCAAACCGGTATCAATCCAATAGTCAGGATAGAAAAAAACCAAGAATCCCTTCCGCCGGTGGATAGAAGGAAAGGGATCAACATAACGTGATTAAGAAGGCCGATTGATAAAAAGAAGATGCTAAGAGTTTGTATCGAACTGATTTTCTTCAAGATGATCCTATCCCCATTTCCATTGTTTAAAGTTTGGGATGATGCAAATGCCATTCTTTTGTTATGGTTGCTAAATGTGGAAATAGTATACGTGATAACGATTGGATTAATATTCCTGCGGGAATGGAAGCATGAACAGGCTTGCAAAACAAAGAATGGCCGGTAAAAAGGATTTGTCTCAATAAAAAAAGAATATAGAATATATACTGGATGCTATTTATATTGAACATCAAGGGGGAAGGAAGATGGATTTAAGATACCCGGTTGGAACGTTTCAGTTTGACGGGCAAATTACTAGTGATGTGGCCTGGGGGTGGATCAACGAGATGGAAGCTTTGCCTCGGATGCTGCGGGAAGCGGTAGGTAACATGGATGATGAAAGGCTTGATACGGCTTATCGGCCTGGAGGATGGACGGTCCGCCAGGTGGTGCATCATGTTGCCGATAGTCATATGAATGCGTATATTCGCTTCAAATTGGCCCTTACGGAAGAACGTCCGGTCATTAAACCGTACGAAGAGACGAAATGGGCAGAACTGCCTGATTATGATTTGCCGATTGAAGTTTCTTTATCGCTAATAGAAAGTGTACATATCCGGATGTGCAACCTTTTATCGGGTCTTCATGCAGACGACATGGGCCGAACATTCATCCATCCTGATTCAGGAGAGGTGACGGTCGGTGAAAATATAGGCATTTATGCTTGGCACGGACGCCATCATCTGGCCCATATTACTTCTTTATCAAGGCGCCAGGGATGGTGAATATGATCGTTTTGCCTGAAAGGTTGTGGTTACTGTGAATGCTGAGTTGAAAATCGAACAATTAACATCAATCGAATCCCACCTTAATGAACTTTCGGTTCTTTTGATGCGGGTTGTGGAAGATGGCGCGTCCATTGGTTTTTTACCTCCCATGAAACGGTCGGAGGCCATTGATTACTGGAGTGGCGCCTTAAATCCTGATGTGATTCTGTTTGTCGCTAAAATACAGGGTGAGATTGTCGGGAGCGTACAGTTACATGTATGTTCAAAGCAAAACGGCAGCCATCGTGCGGAAATCGCAAAATTAATGACACATACTGGTTATAGGCGAAATGGAATAGGCCGTTCACTTATGCTGGAGGCTGAGAAGAAGGCCAAGCAGGAGGGACGGACATTATTGGTCCTGGATACAAGGGAGGGAGATCCTTCTAACGCCCTGTATACTTCATTGGGATATATTCAGGCAGGCAGGATCCCTGATTATGCGAAATCTGCAAATGGTGAATGCCATCCAACCATTTTTTATTATAAAAAAACGAATGGAATGGGGGGAAATATATGCAAGCTGTAATCGAAAAACAAGGTAAGGGGATTATTGCAAGATTCGATCGCCTGCTCAATCATTCGGTGGAAAAGGTATGGAGTGCTTTAACGGAGAATGATAAGGTGGAAAAATGGATGTCCAACCTGGAAGTGAAGGATCTTCAAAAAGGCGGGACCATCAAATTCAATTTCAATGATGGGTCAGGGGAATCTTTTGATATGAAAATTAGGGATTTTCGGGAATCTGCCGTTTTAGATTTTGATTGGGGTGACGGCTGGGTTCGTTTCGAGGTATCCCCTGAAAAGGATGGATGCTCATTGGTATTGAAAGAATCCATCACGCCGGTTAATGATCATACATCAAAGGATTTGGCAGGCTGGCATGTTTGCCTCGAAATGTTGAGTGATTTACTGGATGGTCATCATCAGGACTTCCCGATGGACGAATGGGAAAAATGGCATAAGGAATATAGGGCCGCCGTCGAACGACTTGATGGATGAATGGAATGCAGGTGAATAAATAAAACCGAAGTGATGTTATGACTGTAACTTTTTAGAAAAGGGTTTTGCCATCCAGTTGACTTTAAAATAGAAGAATGATCAAGGGAAATACATTACCTATCCAAGGAGGTCAGAGGGGTGATTCTCCATTATATTGACCAAACCGAAGGCCAGTGGGAGGTTATTTTTTATACTTTCAGATAGGTTCTGATCCATTCACGCTAAACACAGGCATATAGCCTGTGTTTTTTTAGGGCATTAAGAAAAAAAAATATTGAAATTGAATAAGGGGTTTGAGAGATGAAATCATTAAACAAGTAAAGGACAATTGGAAAAAGAATTCACACTTTTTCTAGGCAGTCAGACCATATTAGATTATCCTTAAAGTTTTTTACTGAAACCCTCAATGTATTTCTGAAATCAACTGGGGTTCGAATTGTCTAAAAACTGAGGCCGTCATATTCGGTCTACAGTATGTAAGGGGGAATCGTGTTCTATCAAATCTAAAATAAGGCTCTTTTTGTTAAGATTGTTGTGTTGTTTTTTAAACGAGACTATTTAAGGTTGATTGGAGTGGAAGTGCGAGACTCCTGCGGGAGCAGCGGGACAGGTGAGACCCCACAGGCGTTTACGCCGAGGAGGCTCACCGCCCGCCCCGCGGAAAGCGAGCATCTGGAGGGGAAATCAACCACACCACATTACTTGGTAAATAGCAACAATGTATGCGGAAACAGCCTAAAATAAAGGTGAGCGGAAAGCGAGAGCCCTTTGTTCCATAAAATTGTACAACTGACTTTGTTTTTCGGGACATGAATGCATTATTTTTTCGTATCATTTTCACTGACATGCATTTCTTGTTTAATTTCATTCATTCTGTTTTTTCCCCACTCATACATCATTTCAACGATTGGCAGTAAGGTCATTCCAAGGTCAGTCATGGAATATTCGACTTTGGGAGGGATCTCGGGATATACCTCCCGATGGACGACTCCGTCTTCCATAAGTTCACGTAATTGATTCGTTAAGATTTTATGGGATATTTTTGGGAAAAGCCTTTGAAGATCACTGAATCGGTGTGGGCCTTCTACACCTAAATGCCATAGAATGACGATTTTCCATTTACCGCTGAATATGGATAAAGTAAGTTCTTTTTCGCAATTATAATAGCCGTTTAAGATCTTTTCTTTGATTTCATCTCTTAATGTTTCTGACATGGACAATAACTCCTTTTTAATTTTACCAGTAACCTTTAGGTAACCTCCGCACATAAAAGTGCATTCTTCACATCGTCGATTACCAGCGTTACAATTTGAGTAGTCATCAGACAATTCAATTCAGGAGGCAATATATATGAGTAAAAAAGCATTACTAATTATACCACCAGAACGTTTTAATGAAGATGAATTATTTCAGCCGAAAGAAGTCTTGGAAAATGCAGGAGTGGCAGTAACGATAGCCAGTACGAAAACAGGTGAAATAAATGGGGACTATCAAGGCAAGGCGGTAGCTGAGGTGATCTTTTCTGATGTTTCGGCCAGTGATTATGATGCAGTTGCAGTAATTGGGGGATCAGGTACGAACGATCATCTATGGGGCAACCAAGAATTGCAAAGTTTTTTGAAACAAGCGCATGAGCAAAAAGTTCTTGTAACGGGAATTTGTGCAGGTTCTGTTACTGTAGCGAAAACGGGCTTACTTTCTGGCCGCAAAGCTGCTTGTTACCCAGTCGATGTTCAAATTGACGAATTGAAAGCCAATTCCGTTGAATATGCAAAACAGCATGTCGTTGCGCATGATGATATCATCACAGGTGATGGTCCGGATGGTGCAAAAGAATTCGGAGAAAGCTTAGCCGCAGCGTTACGCTAACTCTATTATAACCCTTATGAAACCCTTGGATTCTATTCAATCCAAGGGTTTTTTGATTTTTTCGTACATATCCAGTGACGGAAATTGTGGGTTTTTAGACAGATTAAAGCGAAAGGTTTATTTTTTAATAGCAATTATGTATTTAGACCTACTATTTTATTCTTTATTGGCAATTGACAAGGGTTGATTAGGTATATAGTATGTTTATGTGGAAAAATAAAGTAAGTGATCGTAAATAAGGAAGGGTCCATTTTGAGCATAGATTGAATCTTTGTTTTCACACAGGTAAGCAAGCGCATTTGCAGGTCAAATAAAAGGGGGAAATTATTAATGGGAAGTTCATCGGTTGATAAGAAAGAAAAAGTAAAGAGAAGGATATCGCTCCGGATAAAATGGTTATTATTTATATGTACATCCGTTTTTCTCGCTATAGTCGTATCCGTTTCGATAATGGGGGTGAAAGTGACCTCCATTTTTAAAGAAGATAGTATATCCATAAACAAAAGCTCGGCAAAAAATGCGGCGTCACAAATCAATTTAAGCATGGCCACATATGAAAAATCGCTAGAGCAGTTATCACAGCTGGTTTCGAATCAGATCAAGAATGGTGATTCAATCAAGGATATCCAAAAAACGATAGGGGCATTTCAAAAGAATAATGAAGATCTAATTTCCGTTTATTATATGGATGGAACGGATGGTTCCTTGTATGCCTCGCCCCAAATGGATTTCAATCAGGATGCAAGGGAAACTAAGACTTATACGCAGCTGACCGAAAGACCAGAAACGAAATGGATGGATGTATATAAGGATAAAGTTTCAGGGATGATCATGACTTCCGTTGTCACGCCCGTTTTATCGGACGGAAAAATGGCAGGTGCCCTCGGTTATGATATCGACCTTACGACAATCGGGAAAATGAGGTCAACCATCGAAAAAGATTCTACTAGCAATCTGGTGATCTTGGATTCACAAGGTTTTATCGTGAGTTCATTCATGAAGGGGATGGACGGGAAGAATATGAATCCTGAAAAAAGCGGCATGGAAGAAGGGGTGGAAGATTTCATTGCGGATACTGACCGATTCAATTCAGAGTTCAAGTGGGTGGCCGACATGTATAATGGGGGCATCAAGGCGAATCAAGCCTTGACGTTGGATGGTGAAGATTATACAGGTGAATGGAGTACGGTCCCTGAAGTGAACTGGAAGGTGCTGGCGCTCACGCCAGACAGAATACTGCAATCAAAGCTGGATGACATTAATAGAATCATAGTGATTTCAGGTATTCTAGGTCTTTTACTAGGGATGGTATGTGCTCTTTATCTAGCAGGAAAGTTAACGAAAATCATGGCCGACTTCCAAAGAATCATAGAAAAGACGGCTAGCGGGGATTTAGTGACCGAATTTGCCGTTAAATCCAATGATGAGATTGCGGACTTAAGCAAAAGCTATAACTCGATGCTGGGGAAATTAAGAGGCTTGGTTGCCAAGGTAAAAGGCAATGCGGAATCGGTGACAAATGCCAATGCCGGCTTAAGTCAAATAGCTGCTGAAAATAGTGCGGCCATTACAGATGTCTCACGTGCGATAGAAGAGATTGCAGCGGGTGCATCGAATCAATCTGAACAGGTGGAGCATGGTGCGAGCACGATCCAGGTACTTGGTGGAGAAATCGATGGGTTATCAAAAAAATCGAGGGAGACCCAATCTGTATTGGAGCGTGCATCCGAAAATATAGAGTCAGGGAAACAACAGGTAAGTGGTTTGGAAACATCCTACCTTAAACTTGAAATGGCGTTCGCTGCAGTCACCAGCATGAGCTTAAGACTTGTGGAAAAATCAAAAACCATTTCCGATGTCACGAATGCCATTTCGAAAATATCGGAACAAACCAATTTGTTATCATTGAATGCATCGATAGAAGCTGCAAGGGCAGGTGAGTCCGGCAAAGGGTTTGCTGTTGTGGCGAATGAAGTACGGAGTTTGGCTGATGATTCAAAAGAAGCTACAAAAAACATTCAAGCCATCATTCAAAGCATTCTGTCAGATACAGAGGAATTGCTAAAAACGACCAATGAAACGAATCAAATCAGCAAGGATCAAAAAAATGCCGTAAACACGGTAAGTGAAGCCATGAAAGAGCTGGAGGATTCCATCGTGAGGATATCCAATTCGATTCGGGAAGAAGCAAGATCCATTGAAGGCATCAATCAACAAAAAGAAATGGTAATTAAAGTGATAGAAGAAATCACAGCCGTATCTCAGCAAACGACGGCTTCATCAGAAGAAATTGCCTCTTCCATGGAAGAACAAGCCGCTGCATCCAATGAACTCGCTCAATATACACAGCAGCTTACCCAGTTAATAACTGATTTGGAGCACACGCTCGGGGAATTTCAGATAAAGAAGTAGAGGAATGGAAAACATAAGCATTGCAAAAGGGGAGGCCGCTAAGTGGTCTCCCTTTTTGGTTGTATTGCAATATCATTCTGCAGGGACTGAACACTGATTCGTTGTACGGGGCTCATTCTAAGTACAAAATGACAACTTAGAAGGGCGGGTCAAGTATCCACGCTTTTTTTTCAAAGGGGAATAATATATAGGAATCGGACAAGTAGTAGGTATTTTGTTGTTATGCCAATAACGACGATAGTGACATTGCTCCACTTAGTAATGCAGCCGCATCACTCATTACTAGCTCTCCATATTCCATTGCAGGAAAACAAATAACTAGATTAAAAATCCTGGAGCCTCCCATGATGATGTAAAACATGGTGTCCATAAAGGGCGGAAAAACAGTGTACATGGCATAGTTTCATAGAAACGAGGGGAAGGCCATTTAAGCTTTCTCCTTATTTTCTTCTGCTAGATGATAGGTGATACCAACGGATTCGGGTTCTTGATCAAAAATCCATCACCTTCGTAATCAATTTCCGTTTGATCTGTAAAAGGGGAGTCCAATGGGTCTAGCAACATTTTTATATCATGTAAAACGAGTATTTCCTCGTAATCCTTTTTAGAGATTGCCAAGCTTAATGTATAGTTCATCTGGTTACAGCAAGGTCTATTTATGCCAAACCTTAAATACGTTTCCGCTCCCAAACTATGCTGCATATCTTTAATTGCCTGTCGGGCTTTCTCTGTCATTCTTATCAAAATATTCACTCCTATATTGTTAGCCACTTCATAAATAAGGCAGGCCGTTATGCACGTCATGACCGGGATTCCTTCCATCTAACATTACCCATTCTGCATAAAAAAATAAAATCCTCTAGGAATTCTTCGATTTCTCACTTATCTCGGGTGGGGTGAAATTTTACAGCGCTGATTTTTTGTGAAAATAGGCTAAAAGTTTTATTTGTCTCGCCGATATTATCGTTGTGATAGGTATTAAGGTGTATCTGATTGGGTGAATTATAGGATAAAAGATTCATATGATGGGATTTGCTTGAACATCGTAAATTAAAAAATATTTCAGGTATAAAGGAAGGGTTAAAATGTTTAATGGAAAAATAAGCTGTATGATACTTACATTGGTATTCATGGTTAGTTTCACTTTTTTACCTGGCTTAAAGGCCGAGGCGGCAGACCCTGTGCATACTGTAATCTCTGGCGAAACGGTAGAATCGATTGCCAGGACATATGATATATCGGCTGAGCAATTAATGAAAACGAATGGTTTACCGGATGAAAAGTTATTTGCGGGCCAAAAGTTGACAATCATTAAAACGGCGTATACTCCTTTCATCTATCAATGGTCGGAGAGAGGACAAAAAATTGCGAGGTATGCGAAATCTTTTATAGGGTTTAAAAAGACAGCTGGTGAGGAGACGCCTGAAAAAGGCTTTGATTCAAGCGGGTTGATTCATTGGGTTCTTTCCCAGCAAAATGTGCCGGTTGACCGTTTGACAGTGGATGGTTTTTATAAGCAAGGGATGGATACAGCCACTCCAAAAACCGGGGATATTATATTCTTTCTGGAAAAAGACACCTTAAAGGTCGTGACTGCAGGTATTTATGTCGGCAAAAACCAATTTGTCAATTCTGGATATGGCGCAGAAACGGTTCAGGTGAGATCCACTACAGAAGCTTACTTTGCCAAATACCAAGTGGCATACAAAACATACACGCCAAAAGGAGAGCATATCGTCCAAACGGGAGAAACGCTTAAAAGTATATCGGAGAATTACAGCATTTCCATGAAAACGATCAAAAGCCGTAACGCGTTAAGTACTGATGATTTGATGCAAGGGCAGTATCTTCAACTATACAGCAACCCGTTATATCCGTTTTATGTAGACCAGGAGGCTGCATATGATAAAGCATATGATGTCATCAAGTATGCATACACTTTACGCGGATTCCCCTATGTTTTCGGGGGAGACGATCCAATGACCGGAATGGATTGCAGCGGCTTCATTTATTGGGTCATGAAGGAGCAGGGTCTTACAGTAAAACGGGGCTCCGCAGAGGATTACTTCTCATTGCTGCCCAAAATCGAAAATCCAAAGGCAGGGGATTTAGTGTTTTTCAGCAACACAGGAACAAGGCTAGGTGTGACCCATGTAGGCATATATCTAGGTGATGGCCGTTTTCTCCATACAACGGAAAACGCAGGCGTTCATATCTCCAACCTTTCGTCAGGTTATTTTGCACAGAAATTCGAAAGCTTCGGTCAAGTTGCAAACCTGATGGACTAAGAAAGTCATTCACCCTGTTTATATTCAAGAGTCGCTTTTTCAATGGCAGTAACGAACCGTTTAAAAAGATCACATGGATTGGCCCTGTTCTTACTGGTAAAGTCATTACCTTTGAAAAAGCTTTTTCTAAGCTTTGTGGAAAGTTCCAATTGCACGCCTGCACCCATCTTGGATGAGTTGGTGATGTTGTTTCCTTTCATGCCTGAAAGGTGCTGCGGTGCATGATCAGTTTGAAATCCAGCTTTGCTGAGGTATTGCTGAATGAGGTTCTTATAGGGTTCGTTCCTTCCGCCGATGTAAACCAGCGCATTATGTACGTCGTAGTGGCCATGGATCGAAAGGGTGGTCTGAGCGTTCGCTGCCATTGAAACGCCGAACGGTTCATTGAACAAGCAGGATGTTATATGAAGGACCTGGTTACCCCTTAGTTTAAGGCCTTCGAAAAGATAGGTGCTTGCACAAAGACTCTCTCCAAGTGCGGCTGCAATCTCGCTGGTTCCAGGTTCGATGTTCCCGCCGTGTATGGCCAGAATTGCGATATCAGGATTCCTGTGATGAACGATGATGCGGTAATCGAGTTCTTCTTGTTCATTTTGCTGCAGTTCAATATAATCGGTATAGCTATTTCCATTCATGGTTATCCTCCGTAACTTGTAGGTAATTAATCTTCCATATCCGTTGAAGGCAAAAATAAAAAAAGCGGGGATGCCCCAGCTTTTTTTTATTTTTCGATAGTCGTATATTGTTCTATTTTCTGTTGCTCTTCGGGTGTTAACGTTTCTGTCCGTTTAAATGTATTCATGGTCACAAGAAGGGCAGCTATTAGAAAAACGGGTATAACCCAGCTTGTTATTTTTTTTACGATATTCATATTCTAAGTCCCCTTATACATCGCTAAAATTCATATGATATTTAGAAAAGGAGGGACTGGATTGCCCTTTTATTGCTGGGCTTTCCAGCTTCCATTCCTTCTTTTATCTCCAGCTCCGGATACTTGTCCATTTTTCTCATTTTTAACGAGTACTTGAACCCCGCCGTAATACATGGGGGAGATCTTCTGGATGACTTCATATCCTGAATTTTCCAATTCTGTTGTTATTTCATTCGAAAGCCTGGATTCCGTATAAATCTTATTTCCATCGTAGACGAACCGATTACGGTCGATGATATCCTGAAATGAGCCTTCATTCTCTGTATATGAATAAAGGACCTGCATCAATACTTGAGGAATTCTATCGCCGCCTGGTGAGCCGATCCCGATCGATTCCTGCCCTGGTTTCTTGAGAATGGTAGGAGCGGTGAAAGTTCTTGACCGTTTATATGCCTCTTGAGCGTTCAAGCCGGACCGGAAATTTTTCAATTGATCGTTAAGGAAAAATCCATTCGTATAATCACCAGATCCGAAAAAGTTACTGAGCGTATTTGTGGCGGAAACGACAGTGCCATACTTGTCCATGATCACAAAATGTGTCGTACTTTCATGTTCTTCGAAACCATTCGATTCTTTATTTTTCCATTTTTCACTTTTGATCATATTTTTTAGATTGTCCAAGTGAATAGGGGAGAGCAATTTTTCCGCCTTAGAGTGACTTATTCCATCCCCAATATTGGCGGATCGGTCTTGATAAGCAGTATCTGTTATGCCCCCCAATACCTTCATATAAGTTGATTTGCTAGCAGAATCACTGAGGTTCATTTCCTCGGCGAGCTTTAGCATTTCAAGAACGGTAATCCCGGAAAAGGGCGGAGGGGCGGTAAAAGCATCATAACCGGCAAATGTTCCATGGACCGGCTTACGTTCTTTCACCTCATAGCGCTTTAAATCCATCAAGTCGATATCTGTTTCTCTTTTAATATCCCGTGCGATTTCCCCTTTATAAAAACCATCAGGACCTTTCCTTTGAATCTGCTTCAATGTTTTAGCAAGTCTTTCTTGAACGAGGGTTTTGCCTGGTTCAATGGCATCGCCATCAGGATAAAAAAGTGAAGTCGCATCGGAAGATATCCTTGGCTGAGCTGCTTCTAAGCGTGATGATAACATTTTGTCGACTTCAAATCCGCCTTCAGCCAAATCTATCGCCGGCTGGAGAAGGTCTGCCATTGGTACGCTCCCATACTTATCACTTATAACCTGCATGCCGGCCACTAAGCCAGGAATCCCTGCATTGTGTCTTGAACTTGGGTCTTCCGGAGAGGATTCACGATAATCGATAAAATTGGGATTGCCGGATTTCGGTGCAATCAGCATACCGCCGCCGCCACCCACGCCAGATCCAAAAGGTTCAACTACACCTAATACATAGGATACCGCAATGGCGGCATCTGCCGCCGTACCACCATTTTTCAATATATCCATCCCGACATCTATTGCGATTGGATTTGAAGAACTGACCCCATATGATTGTTCCGTTTTACTATCTATCGGATCATTCGTGTCAGAAATAGGGGGGGTCTTCGAACATCCAGCTAAATATATGAGCAGGCAAAGTGAAATGAATATTTTCCAAGTCGCACGGTTAATCATCGATTACTCCCCCTTCTCGTTGAGACTCCAAGTTGTTTCTCATTTCACATAGTAGTATTCAATCGATCCTTACTGAATGGGCTGTATGTCCTGTTGTATAGCTTGTGCTGCCTTTTTCTCTTGTGCAGCTTTCTTTTCTTTTGCTTCTTTCGCTTCTTTTGCTGCCTTCGCAGCTTTTTCTTCTTGCTCACGTTGAGCCTTATGGTCGATTACCTTCTTGTGATCCAATGTAATCTCGATGTGATCCTCTTTTTTCGACCATTGGGTTTTTTCACTCGTTTCCTTCGTCAACTGACGGTAAACACGTGATTTGTCGATTGAAGTGGTAGCTGGCCTTGGTGTTGCTTCTTCAATTTGCAGTGGAACGACATCGACTGTAGCTTTTCCGTCTTCCGCTAAATGGTATTGAACCATGGCTGAATCCTTTGTGCGTGTCCAGCCTTGATCGAAAACGAAGTTTCCTAAGCTATAGAAAATGATTCCATCTTTATAAACATCAAACGATTGAAGCACATGGGGGTGATGGCCGATGATGACATCAGCTCCCGCATCGATTATCGCTTTAGCCAAGTCTGTTTGACGAGCGGTGGTAGATGTTGAATATTCTATTCCCCAGTGAACATTCACCACAACCAAGTCTGCGTTGCCTTGCTTGGCATCCTTTGCTTTTTCAATCATTTCAAATAATAAATCAGGGTTGGTGTTCAATATCCCGGCTTTATTACTTTTTGACACGGCATCCTTACCGTAAACATCTGTGAAGCCAAGTGTTGCGACACGCACACCATTAACATCCGTATAGTCGATGCTATTTTTAGCTTCGGTAGTGTTCGATCCAGCACCAACATAGTGCATATCCTCAGTTTTGAATTCATCAATCGTGTCAAGCAGTCCTCGTTCTTCATAGTCCATCATATGGTTATTGGCCAAATTCATCACAGTGAAGCCAGCATCTTTAACGGCTTTCACACCATTATTATTGGAGTTTAACCTGATAGCTGTGTCTGCTTCCTTGTAGTTGGATACCTCTTCTTTTAAAACGGGATGTTCATAATTCCCACTGACATAGTCTGAATCGGTAAAATAGGGCTTCATATAACGGAAGAGGTAATCATACCCATGCTTTTCCGTTACTTCTTCAACATAACGTCCCATCATCACATCACCGACCATCGTCATCGTCAATGGTTGATCAGTTTTTGAAGCGGTTGTTTTCACTTCTTGAGCCCGTCCCACCCAAGTGGTAATGACTAAAGCGATTAGTAATATAGGTAGTATGATTCCAGTGTATTTAAGATTCTTTTTCTTCGTGCGTTTAATAAAGATAAGTGTTTTTTCTTTTGCATTTAAATTCCGTTTCATTTTTTGCACCTCAGAATAGGTAGTACACGTTCATTAAACCGAAAGTCAAGCCGGATAATAAAAGCGTGCTGCCAAGTGTCAATGGCATTCCTTGTCTTTGTATGGTATTTGCTATCAATCCGGGTACGATTATACCGATTCCCCGAAACTCGAATATTTCAAATGGCATGACGGGGTAGACTAAATCCAATAGGAGTTTCAAGCAAATCCCGGTCACCATCATGGCTGCGAATTTTCTTCTTCCATATAAAATCACCCATCTTGAAAGGCCGTGGGCGACGATCAAATAAGTTACTATACTAATGGACAAGATGACCAGCATGATTTCCCATTGGTCAAATACTAATGCTAAATAACCAGGCACGATAAGTCCTGCGGGTACGACACCCGTCTTTTCTGAAAATATAAGGCTAAGCGTTACTCCCAGTACTAGGGCTACATATAAATCCGATCCAAACATTAAGGTTCCTCCTACTTAACTTGCTTTTTGCTTTGTTTTAGATTTCATGAATGCTTCAATTAAAGGTTCCGCTGCACCGTGAATATTCCCGACACCGTAGACGATGCGATTCTTCATCAATGGGCGGAGGCGGGCAACGATTTCTTCAGTTGACCAGTTTTCTAAATCCCAATATTCTTTTGTATCCAATTGACCTTGCTCGAATGCCCGAGTGATCGGTGATGTAGTTTCACCAATGGAAATGACGATTTCAGATTTTATGTAAGGCAATACATCTCTAGCAAACTGCTCTGTACGGTCCACGCGGTCGGGACGGCAATTCATGATGACGATAGGAGGTTCTGTGCTGTATCCGAACGTATTGACACGTTCCCAGATGTTCAGTGTCGATGACGCGTCATTTGCAGCAAAGCCATTGACAAAGAAAGTTGGCTGGATGGAATCCCCGAATTTGGTGATCCGCATGGCACCTGGATCGGGATGCGCATTCAACATTCCGCGAAAAGCTGTTTTTTCATCGATGCCCAAAGCTTCCGCAACGGCCAATGCCAGTGATGCATTATCAGGAAATACCATATAGTCGAATTCGCGTAGAAAATCTTCCGAAATTCTAGAATTGTCTGCAACGATTACTTTTGTGTTGCGTTCTTTGGCAATTTGCTTGAAAAAGTCCAAATATTCACTTTCGATGGTTACTAAGTGACCATTATAGGGAATGGTAGCAGTGAAAGCTTCAGCAACCTCATCCAAAGTCGGTCCCATTACATCCATATGGTCTTCCAATACATTCACGATTACGCCAATGTTTGCTTGGATCATTTTGTTTTGGAAGATTAATTGATAGTCAGGCTGTACGGCCATGCACTCACAAACCAGTGCTTCCGTGCCTAAATCGGCAACTTCTTTAACTACACGCCGCTGTTCTCCTATGTTGGGTCCTTCTGGGCGACGTACAATCGGTTTTTCCTTATCGGTAAACCAATAGATCATTCTTGCTGATGTTCCGGTTGTTTTGCCTACTGTTTTGTACTTAGCTTCTTGGATCACACCTGTAATTAGACGCGTTACAGTCGATTTCCCTCGAATCCCATTCACATTCACACGCACTGGGATGGAGTCGAGACGCTTCTGATGGCGCTTTTGTTCGAAAATGCCATAGCCAAGCAAAAAGATCGCACAAATAAATATCGGTGCCATTTTTTAACCTCTCTTTTTTTCAAATATTTGAATTACTGAATACACACTACATGATTTTAAACTTAATAGGCAAGAGCTAATTATTTTATTGTAATATAGTTTTTTTAGAGTTTTTCAAATAAATGTATATTAGGGTGTAATAGTATCTAATGGGATAAATTGTTTTATGAGTACAAAGTTATGTCTGGAAATCGGTGAAATACTCCGTTAATTTACACTAAATTATGGAAAGTTTAATAAAGATACCTTTTTAGTCAGAATCAAAGTAGTTTTATGAGCATTTGAACCTGATTCCTAATGGCTATATTTGAATAATAATTGGTTTTTAAAAGTGACGTTTATTACAGTTTGGTAATTGTTTATACCCATTGTTTGACATAAACGTAACAATATTTATGCATTTGTTATTCAATGTAAGATATTGCATCTAACGACTCAATTAGTTGAACTCTTTTGAATTTGATCAAAGATGAGTAAAAGAACACATCTCTTTTTTTGTGTATTTTCCGGTTTTTTCCTCAGAGAATACCCCGCGACTATAATGGAACTTTTACCTTAAACATGAAATAAACTAAAGTTAACCCATTTTTTTTAAAAAATACCTAGTTTCTTCTATAGATATAGTGTTTATAGAAGAATGAAATAGAAAAAAAGCTCAGAAGCATATCTGAGCTTTCGGCTTATATATTGTAAATGAATGGAATGGTCACGAATTTCCATTTTTCATGGAGATTTACCGTTTGTGGGTCTTAAGCTACAGCTTTTGGTAGCTGATTATGGAAGGAATCAGGTTAACTTGATTTCTTTCTGTCAGAAATCTCAAGGTTGGAGTCCTTTTTACCGCCATCAATCACATAAAGTCTAGGAGCTAATCTCCTTCTTTTTCCTTGATTGTCAGGATTCATCTTCATATAATTTTCATGTTCTTTGCGAAAGAATTCTTCGGTTTCCCGTTCCAGTGCTTTTCTTTCGTTAAAATCTGTTATGAATTTGAAAAAACGTTTCATATGAATTCCTCCTTATGGGGTTAAAAGGTCTTAGTTTAATAGTAACATATAAAGTGTGAAATTTAACCTTTTTTTACAAATTTGGAGTGAAAATCGTGTTTTTTTGTGTGAAAAAAGTCGTGTACGGTTTGATTCGAGAGAAAGATGCAATGGATCCTTACTGAGTATAAGTGCCCGTGCATGGTGTTGAAAGGGAATGTCGGGATGTGCAGTAGCGGTTATTGGAAGTGATGGTTATTTAAGTTAAAATATTCCTTTAATCAATTATACACTAAATATTCTGAAAATAAAGGAAAATATTCACTTCCAGCCGCCGCTTTTGATAGATTTGCTTTTTAATGATCTATTATTGGCTATAGTTATTTATTCCCCGAATTTACGAAAATGAAACAATCTATATAATGGGAGGGAAAAGCAATTTCCCGCATTCATGTGCCGGGAAATTGCTAGTGTCATAATTGGAACTTCCTAACCTGTTCAGTCAGCAGTTCTGCCGATGATGCAAGTTCACTGGCATGACTCGTGACTTCATCCATCGAAGAGCTGGATTGCTGAGCAGAGGCGGAGACTTGTTCGATTCCAGCTGCGGACTCTTCAGACACCGCGGCGATATCTTCGATAGCCTGATTGATATTTTTGCTATTTGTGGAGATATAGTTCAATTCGTCTGTTATATGCTGTATTTTCATTTCCATATTCCCGACAGAGTGATTGATTGTTTCAAAGGTTTGGCCTGTGAGCGTGATTTGTTTCGTGCCTTCGTCCACTTGTGCATAACCATCTTCCAGGGAGTGGACGACTGTTTTTGAATCCGTTTGAATGGCGGAGACAATATTGGTGATATCCCCAACGGAGTGTGTGACCTCTTCAGCGAGTTTCCGCACTTCATCGGCGACGACGGCAAAGCCCTTGCCATGTTCACCGGCACGAGCGGCTTCTATGGCAGCATTCAGTGCCAATAGATTGGTTTGATTGGATATATTCTTGATGACCTGTACAAGCTGTGAAATTTGCTGCGATTGGGAATCGAGCCCTTTCACTTGCTCTACGGCATTTTTTACAATCCCATCAATATATTGCATCTGTTTGATCGAACTGCGCATTAAAGTGGTGCCCTCCTTGGTCAAGAAAAGGATTTCGGTTGAACTTTTAGCAACATTCACTCCTTCTAGGCGGGCCAACTCGATTCTGCCGGTGAAATCATCCATCATGCGAACCACTTCAGCTGCCCGGTTGGCCTGTGACTCCGAACCTTCCGAAAGTTCATGCATGGTAGTCGCTATTTGTTTGCTGCCCTGCTGGACTTCATTTGCTGATTGAGTCAGATTCTCACTTTGGTTGGAAACGGATTCGGATACAACGAGCATTTTTTCGATCGTATCACGAAGGTTTTTCTGCATTTGGTTGGCGGATACCGTTAATTCGCCCATTTCATCATATGACTTTTGCTCCAGGGGCTCATGATTCAGCTCTCCGTCAGCCACCATTTTCATCCTGTCCCTGATTTTAAGGAGGGGGGTGGTAATGAGGTTGGCAGTCACAAGCGCCAGCAGAAGGCCGATAAGGACTGCCGCAATGGATATGATGATACTTGTCGTCTTTACCGATTTCCCGCTTGCGATGACGGTTTCACCTGAAGCGACAATCAATTCCTCGCGTTCCGAAGCAAGCTCCTTGAAACCCTCCATTACTTCATTGCTGATTGGCGCCACTTCATTTTTGAGTATCTCTTTCGCTCGTTCTTCATTTCCCTTTTCATATTGTGGAAATACCCGGTCTACAATCATCATCCTCCAATCCCGGCTTTTCTCGATCAATGCCTTCACTTTATCAGAATCGCTCAAAGCCAGGAGATCTTCCTGGATGACCTTGCTGTCTTCAGTATATTGTAAGAACCTTTCTTTATAACTCTCGTCACCATATAGAATATAGGCTCGGGCGAATGCGGTTCTTTGTGCTAGATTATATAGCAGCTTTTCATCTTGGATAAGAAGCGGAAGTTCCTTTTCGATGATATTCTGGGAATATACCAGTGACTTGTTGCTGCTGTAAATGTTGAATGCTCCTAATATGACACATAAAGATATGATGAGTGAAAATGCCACCAATACCTTTCCTTTAATGCTTTTCAAATTAATGGACCCCTTTATCGATATTTTATTCACACTATTTTATCGGACGGATAATGGGATATTTAAGCAATGAAAAGATAACCAAATTTTCCATCAGCTCTACTATTCACTAAATATAATCAACTTGATTTATGATCGTTTTCAAGTTACTATTGACTTGGAAAAATATAATATTCCGCGTTAAGGCGGAAGAGGTTCTAGCTACCCTCTCAAAAAAACTAAGGAGAAACAGTGCTCTATTCTTAGGGTGCTGT
Source organism: Peribacillus aracenensis (assembly GCF_025175645.1). Classification (NCBI taxonomy): domain Bacteria; kingdom Bacillati; phylum Bacillota; class Bacilli; order Caryophanales; family Bacillaceae; genus Peribacillus; species Peribacillus aracenensis. The sequence continues at coordinate 107,738 of NZ_JANZMJ010000007.1, read as the reverse complement.
TTTTTTCCGTAAAAAGGAGTTTTATAGAAATGAAGAAGAAAGAAAAGGCAGTGGTTGTGTTTAGCGGAGGTCAGGACAGTACGACGTGCCTGTTCTGGGCATTGGAGAGATTTGAGGAAGTGGAAGCGGTGACGTTCGATTATAATCAGCGGCATAGCTTGGAAATCGAATGCGCTCAAAGCATCGCCAAGGAATTGGGCGTGAACCATCATATCCTTGACATGTCGCTGCTGAACCAACTGGCACCGAATGCATTGACGAGAAGTGATATTGCAGTTGCGGACGGAGAAGAAGGGGAATTGCCGTCGACGTTCGTACCAGGGAGGAATTTGCTGTTCCTTTCGTTTGCCGGAGTGCTGGCGAGTCAGATTGGCGCTAAACATATTATCACCGGTGTCTGTGAAACGGATTTCAGCGGATATCCTGACTGCCGCGATGTATTCATTAAATCGTTGAATGTGACCTTGAACTTGTCGATGGACCAGTCATTCGTGATTGATACGCCGCTAATGTGGCTTAATAAAGAAGAAACATGGGAGCTTGCGGATCAGCTTGGCGCCTTCGACTTTGTCCGCGAAAAGACCCTGACTTGCTATAACGGAATCATCTCCGACGGCTGTGGAGATTGTCCGGCATGTAATCTGCGGAAAAAAGGACTGGATGACTATGTAAGCAGACGGAAGGTGCTTTCATGATGTACGGTTTTACAATAGTGGATAAACTCCAAAAAATAGATGAAGACATTCAGCGCAGCCAATTGAAGTATACAACCAAGAGGGTTCTTGTGAGTAAGGAATTCACCTTTGACGCGGCGCACCATCTGCATGACTATGAAGGAAAATGCAAGAACCTGCATGGCCACACATATAAGGTCATATTCGGATTGAGCGGATATACGGATTCACGCGGTTTGATGATAGATTTCGGGGACATCAAGGATATATGGAAAAATGAAATTGAAATCCACCTGGATCATCGTTATTTGAATGAAACCCTGCCGCTCATGAATACAACAGCTGAAAATATGGTTGTCTGGATTTATGAAAAAATGGCCGAAGCCCTTTCATTAAAAGAATATGAGGGTGCTAGAGTCGAATTTGTTCGACTATACGAAACGCCGACAAGCTATGCCGAAGCCAGACGGGAGTGGATGGAAAGTGAGTAAACTCCCGGTTATGGAAATCTTCGGACCGACCATCCAAGGTGAGGGAATGGTCATTGGTCAAAAAACCATGTTCGTTCGGACGGCAGGCTGCGATTATTCATGTGCCTGGTGTGATTCCGCATTTACTTGGGATGGCACCGGTAAGGAAGATACCGTCCAAATGACTGCAAGAGAAATATGGGATGAGCTGAAGCGAATTGGGGGTTCCGGTTTTTCCTTCGTGACGATATCAGGCGGAAACCCGGCTCTGCTGAAAAACCTAAACGGGTTGATAGCGATCTTGCATGAAAATAAAATGAAGATAGGTGTCGAAACACAAGGGAGCCGATGGCAGGATTGGTTTCTCGATATTGATGAACTGACGATTTCACCTAAGCCGCCGAGCTCTAGAATGAACACGGACTTTACGGTGCTCGACCAAATCCTCTTGAACCTTGCCAATCGGAATCCTGAAAACCATGTCTCATTGAAGATTGTCGTCTTTAATGAGGAAGATTATCAATATGCCAAACATGTACATGGTCGTTACCCGGATATTCCTTTTTATTTGCAGGTCGGCAATGACGATAGCAGGACGGCGGATGATCGTCAATTGATCAGCGGTCTTTTGAAGAAGTACGAAGAGTTAATAGACAAAGTGATAGCAGATGATGAATTGAATGATGTGAAAGTGCTGCCCCAGCTGCATACCTATATATGGGGCAACAAGCGGGGCGTATAAAGAAAAGTGAGCAAAAGGCAGTGTGATGGCGTAATCACACTGCCTTTTAAGCTTTTTACAGCCTTTGAATATGTGTAGCTTTGAAGGAAGATGTGTATTTGAGGCCATACCCAAATAAGCGATCCATTCCAATATGTGCGGTCCAAATTAAACCAATCATCAACAATGCATCGAACTTTAGAAAAATGGCAAGCAAAATCATGAAGATGGACAGGGCATAAGTGTGAAATAGGTTATAAACCTTTGCTCCAATTCGATCATTGATCAGATAGGCCAGCATGGAAACATCAGGAGACAAAATCAATAACAGGAATATCCACCAGCTGAATTCATATAACGAATAGATGTAAATCACCGCTAAAAGAACCATGAGTCCTTCAATATGAAGGAATTTCTTTACCATTTTAAAACCCCCAATGTTTATTTGACCAATGGTCAATAATGTTCAAAAAATTATATGATGTTTCCGATGATATTTTTTACATGAAAATCAGCTAAGCCTTTAACATCTTCATAAGATAGTTCAGAATTAATATAAAAAGTGATGAATCCGTGAAGAGAAAGAAAAATCGACCATATGGATGCAGGATTCAATTTGTTGTCCGTTAGGTCCGTCAGGGACTGGATTAGCTTTTCATATGTTTTATTGGAATCGAATTGAAGTAACTGCTGAATTTCTTTTTCCTTCGATAAAAACATGATGGAATAATGATTCTGTTGGGTTAAACCGAACTCCAAGAAGCACAATAAAATCTTTTCCATTTTTACAGAAGGGTCATTTTCCGACATGATGATATCATCGATTAAAGTATTTAAAACGGAAAAATCCGTTTTCACCAAACTATAAAATATTTCTGCCTTATTTTTAAAATGATAATATATGGCTCCATGGCTGCATTCCAATGATTTAGCCAATTGCCTCATTGAGACATTCGAATACCCTAACGTTGCAAAAAGGTTTCTGGCTTCATTCAAGACCATGTCCCTGGACAGTTCTTTACTTGCCGATTTCCTTGGCGACATCTTGAGACCCCCTTATTTATTGACCACTGGTTAATAAAAATGATACCTCACTGATTTTCAAATGTCAACTATTGGATCATATTACAAAGTACTGTTTTTTCAGGGGGGCTTTACCATTTATTGAACTGGAATTTCGCCTATGTTGCAAAGGGGAGGATGCAGGATATTGACTAGGGAATATTCCCTGCAGCCCGTTAGATGAATCAGAGAAAATATTCATGTCATGTAACAGAAAAAGGAACCAACTATATATGCGCTGCGCTTATTTAAATACCATTAATTACCTCCTATGGTATTATAGAGGTATTGATAGAGCGTTGGAGGGGATGAATAAATGAAAAAGAAATTCGCTATTTTCGGTTCAATTATCATAGTCTTGACCGGCTATTTTTTATTCACTAAACCGTATAAAGATAAAACGAAACCTGTAGAAGACATTTTTAAAGTGAATCAACCAGATCAGGTAATAATAAATGAAATCATCTCGATAGAAGGAATTGATGAGGTCAATCCAGGGGATATCGATTTGAATGATGAAGAAGAAATAATAAAATTGGCAAAAAGGCAATATGAACAAAATGAAAAGGGGGAAATAATTTTTACAGAACCACCTACTAATGGGGGAGGCGGCAGTTATTGATAGTTTTGGATAGTATCTATGGGAAACACATTGTAGAGGGAGTTCTTGAAGAGCTGATTCTAAGCAAACCCGTCCAAAGATTAAAGGGGATACATCAAGGCGGGGCAAGTTATTTAGTTAATGAGAAGTGGGACGTTACACGATTTGACCATTCACTTGGTGTGATGCTTTTAATTAAAGCGCTTGGAGGTTCATTGGAGGAACAAATCGCGGGCTTGCTGCATGACGTATCCCATACTGCATTCTCACATGTTATTGATTTCGTTCTGGATTGTAAGGATGAAGATTATCATGAAAAGATATATGATCACGTCATTATGGAATCAGAAATCCCATTTATACTGAAGAAGTATGGATTTGATTGTGAAGTCATAGTTCAATCAAAATGGGAATTGCTTGAACAGCCAGCACCTGAGTTATGCGCCGATCGGGTAGATTATACTCTCCGGGATATGTATCAATATGGACATATCACACTGGAATCCGTTCAAGACTTCTTAGACCATGTAATCATAATAAATGGAAGGATGTATCTGGATAATATTGAATCGGCGGAATGGTTTGTGAAAACGTATTACAGTGAAGTTATTGATTTTTTCATGAACCCACTTAATATATATGGCTATGATGTATTGGCAAAGACCTTAAAATTGGCTTTGGCTAAAAATCTGATCAGCCTTGATGACTTACTCGGTACAGATGAAGAAGTTATGTCCTTGTTAAGCTCCACTGAAGACCATGAGGTGAAAAACCTGTTAAAACGGATCCATGGTAACGTAAAGGTGATAGAAAATCAATTGGAATACGATTTACATCGGAAAAATAAAGTGCGCCTTATTGATCCTTCCGTTATTGAAGGAACCCAATTATTAAGAGCATCCAGTTTATCAGAAAGAGTTAAGAAAATGGGAATGGAAGCCTATGAAAAAGCTTCGAAGGGCATATATCTAAAAGTGATTTCCGATTAAATGTCATGTCCAACCATACGGAAAGTAAAACTCAAGGGTGATATCCATCCTTGAGTTTTTTCTCGGAAGAATTTAAAGTCTCCTCCCGTATGCTTTCTTTGACCTTGATTAAGGAAAGAAGGTAAGACTCAATAGGACCCAACATGCTTAAAAATCTTAAGTATCATTGTGCCGGGAGTCAGGACGCCCAACTGCATTTTATCTGAACCAGCACCATTTAAGAATTAAAAAATTATAGATGCTCTCAAAGTATTAACCCCATTTTCTAAGTAACCCTTTAAACATGTTAATGTATAAACCCAACCTTCCTTTTGTCCTATCATTTTATTTATCAATTCGGGGTCGTCTTCTTTCAAACCTGATTCGTTCACTTCAATAATTGTACTCATTTTATCCGACTCTTTTAGGGTAATTGTAACAATCGTTTCTTGATCATTTCCTCCCCATGAGAACACGATTTTCCTATTTTCCTCTACTTCCAATACATGAATGGCCACTTCAGCATCGTATTCGTTATATCTCAATGTAAGCGTCCTGCCTTGTTCCCATCTATCAGAACTCGATGAGAACCAGAAATTCCCGATTCTTTCTGGGTCCACTATGGCTTCAAACACTTCCTTGGTTGGTTTGGCTATTTTAAACTTCGTGATTATTTGCGTATCCATCACTATCAACTCTCTTTCGATTTTTTTAAGTTTTCCACTACCACTTAATGATCCCGAACTACTGTTATCGGCGGCAGGGTCCGTCCCGTTTCAAGCAAGCTCTTCAGGTTACTTAGAATTGCTGGCCATCCATTATTCAAGCCTTCAAAGGTATGATCATCATATACGAAATCCGTCTCCAGAAGCTCTTCATGCCTAAGCGTTAATTTCAAAGTCGAATCATCCATGGGCTGCAGTATAAAAGTGACCCGGGTAGGCTGCTCGCGAGGTGTTTCGTCTCCTGTCATGTTCCAAGTGAACGAGAGCAGGTGCAGCGGCTCACACTTGAGTACTTTACCATGATCAGTAATACGCCCATCTTCCAGCATATATGTAACGCTTGAGCCTTCTTGCCAGTCAGACTGGACTTGGCATCCAAAATGGTACCTCTTCGTGACCTCACCGCTCGTCAGGGCTTCCCAAAGCTTCTCTGGTGTGGTTGCGATATAAATAGCATGAACAAACGATGGTTTTTTTATCATCTTTTTCCTCCTCGCGTTTATACCTCATATCAAGATCGTAACATTATTCTATCAATCATTTTCGGCTTTTCATATACAGCTGGTCAAGCAGTTTTCTGCGACAAAAATCGGCAGAGTCATTGAATTGACCATTGTCCGTGCAAGCCATATGGAAACTTCTTGATTTCCAATCGCTTTCAAGCTACGATAAATAAGGAAAATGATAATCCGCTCGGGCGGAAGAGGTTCTAGCTACCCTCTCAAAAAAACTAAGGGGAACAGTGCTCTTTCTTAGGGTGCTGTTTTTTCTGTATAAGGAGAATTAAGAAATGTTAAGAATTTTATTGTATTTAGTATCCATCATCACGGCGAATGTGGTTACAGCAGCTTTTGCGCCATTGCATTTTGGCATGTTCATCATTCCGATGGGTACATTGCTCATTGGGGGAACCTTCATCTTTCGAGATCTCGTCCAGAATAAATTCGGCCGCGCAAAGACCTATATATGTATCGTCACTGCACTTATTTTATCTGCGTGTGTATCATTTTTATTAGGAGATACGTTATTGATTGTATTTGCTTCCGCATTATCGTTCGTGGTCGCAGAAACAGCGGATACGGAAATATATACCCGTTTAAAACTCCCGATGAGCTGGAGAGTGTTTTACAGCGGAATCGTTGGAGGGTTTTTCGATTCGGTGATATTTGTCGTGATTGGCCTAAGTCCATTGGGTGCCAATATATTGCCATGGGAAGCAGTACCTGCTGCGGTCATCGGCCAAATCATCGTTAAAACGATCATTCAGTCAATTGGTGCCGTACTGTTGGGACGAATCAACGTAGAGCTGGAGAAACGTGTAGTCTCCAGTTAAAGCTAGGAGGGATGCACTCGATGGATGGAATCAAAAAAGAAAAAGATAAATGCTATTGCCTCGAGGCTTTTCGTGAAAAATATGGCCCGCATGTTCAAGGGGATTGTATGAAGCTCTCTTGCGCCAATTATCGCAAGCATAAAGGAATAGACAAAAAAAGACCTAATTAGGTCTTTTTTTTGCGTGAACGGAGTAACTCACGAGTAAACGGTGCGGAATCATGAGTGTAGTATGAATTCACGAGTAAAAGTGCAAAACTCACGAGTAAAAGTGCAAAACTCACGAGTAAAAGTGCAAAACTCACGAGTAAATGTGCGAAACTCACAAGTAAATGGTGCGAAATCATGAGTGCGGTATGAATTCACGAGTAAAAGTGCAAAACTCACGAGTAAAAGCGCGAAACTCACGAGTAAAACAGCAAATTCACGAGTAAACAGCCCAAACTCAGCAAAAAAAAGTTTCCTGCGCCTTTCCAAGTAATGGGTGCAGAGAGCTTTTTATTTTGTTTAGAATTGCTCTGCGCTTTTCCGGACTAATTTTTCCAGGAAGTAAAAGCATTCTCGTTTCCGTTCAAGTTCGGTTTGTCCATTTTCGGTGACATGATAATATTTCCTGCGGCCTGAATCTGACTCTTTCCAATGGCCTGTAATGAATTCTTTTTTTTCTAATCGTTTAAGGGCGGAGTAGAGGGTGCCTTCACTTATTTGATATTTTCCCATGCTCATTTCCTTCAAGATCTTCGTGATTTCATAGCCGTATAGCCTTTTTTGTGAGAGAAGTGAAAGTAAAAGGAGGTCAATGCTTCCCTTCATTAATTCTTTATCCAAATAAATTCTCCTCCTTTTCATTTTTAAAGTGTAATATGGTGTACATCGTAACACAAGGTGCATTTTACTTTTCTTTAAAAAAATGGTTAAATGACGATTGCTAAATAATTTTAATCATAGTAAAATGTGCTTCGGAACGAATGAGTTGTGAAGAGTGTGGTAAGGATACAATATACATGATTTAATTGTTTTAATGAAAATTCGGAATAGAATAGAAGAATCACTACTCAAGGGGTATTAATTGATTTTTTTTCGAAAATCATTTAGATTCTATTTATCAACATGAGCAAAGAAAGAAGGTCCTAGATAGATGAAAGTGAAAGCACCTGAGTCATTCACATACAGAGGTGGAAAAAGAGCTGTTCTTTTACTTCACGGGTTTACCGGAAGTACAGGAGATATGAAGAAATTAGGAAAGTACTTGAATGATCTCGACTATACTTGCCACGGACCTCTTTATAGTGGGCACGGAGTATCAGCCGAGGAACTTGTTAAAACAGGTCCAAAGGAATGGTGGAAAGACGTAGTTGATGGTTATAATTTCCTTAAAGATGAAGGCTATGAGGAAATTGCTGTTGTGGGAATTTCTTTAGGAGGAGTTTTCTCATTAAAAGTGGGAATTGAATTGCCTGTAACAGGGGTGGTTTCAATGTGCGCTCCGACGAAAGGAAAAAGTATCGATCGACAAAAGAACCGCTTGCTCAATTATGCACAGGCTTATAAGAAGTTTGAGGGCAAAGATGCAGACCAAATTGCTGCAGAAGTGAAGCTGCTGGAAGAAGAGCCTATGCCTCAACTAAAAGATGTGTTGAATATTATAAATGAGACAGGTGAAGATTTAGATTTGATCACATCACCAACTCTTGTTTTACAAGGGCGTTTGGATGATCCCGACTATACGGAGAGTGCTACAGCGATTTTCAATGAAGTCGATACGCAGCATAAACACTTGATATGGTATGAAAAATCAGGTCATATCATCACATTGGGTAAGGAACGTAATCAAGTGTATGAAGATGTTTATAAGTTCTTGAATACACTGAATTGGTCGGAGTAATAAGCGAGTTAATAATCCCCTTTACGTTGACGTGTTATAAGCCTACATTCATGTAGGCTTTACACAATGTTTGGGGGTTTTTATTTTGGCTATTTGTAGAAAAAGACCTTTAAGTTATCGTTATTATCAAGAGTTGCCAATAAAATATCGTTCACGTCGGCATTATATGTTGTTTCGATTTCTTTTTTCAGCCATTCTTCGTCTTTACCGCCCCTATTTAATTCTTTATAATCAATCTTCCCTTCTTTAATAATCGTTTTAGGAAAATTGAAGTCAGTTGTTGCTAGGTGCATATCTGCTGGTGTTACCGCTTCATATTGAGGGTGTAAAAATAATGAAATGGTACCACCCGATTCCCATAGTGCAAGGGATACCTTTTGAATATCTTCGACCTTTTCTTTTCTTAACTCCGATAATAAATCATCGATGGATATTCGGGCCCTAGCTAGACTTTTGTAAATGATTTGTCCATTTTCGATAAGCGGAAAGGGGTCGGAGTCAAAAAAATTTCGAAGTTTCCGCCACTTAAGGCTCGTAAACAAACTGATTATATATAAGATGACTAATGCAAAGGCCGTGATCATTGAGCCCTTCAATCCTGACTGTTCATCAGACAAAGGGCGGGAAAGAATGTTCCCAATAGTTAACGCCATTATGAAATCAAGTAATCTTAACTGGGAAATGGACCGTTGCCCCATCAATTTAACCAAAAAAATTAAGAAGAAGAAGGATATGATGGCTCTTAAAGTCCACTGAAATGCAGTAAGAGTTTCCTGGCTATGAAAAAAATCCACAAAAATTCACGTCCTTATTTCCTGTGTTAGTAAGGTGAATTGAAACAACTGGGAGGGTTTAAGCCAGCTTCTTATTAGTATTACCCAACATTGCCACTTGGAGACTTCCTTGACTGTTTTCGAAAAATTTATATTAATATAACAACTTTGAAACGTATTGTAATTAAAAATAAACTGATTTAAAATGATATCTTTCCTGAGAAATTCATTAAAAAAATATCCTTGTATAATATCAGTGATGATGGTCTGATAGTTTCTACCTGGCAGCCGTAATGCCGGACTACAAGGAAGTATGAAAATAGAAGAGATGAACAGGTTTTGGTTGGCTTGAACAGGCTTGATCCACAAAACATTTCAAGAAGGCTCTTACTTTTTCACACTTTCTTCCTGCGGCTGAAAGTGTAAAAAGGTGAGGGCTTTTTATATAAAAAAATGAATGGGAAATAATATATCCAAAGGGGATGAAATCATGTATTTCTTATTGAATATACTAGGTGTTTTGGTTGTAATGGGCATCGTTTACCTTTGTTCACCTAATAAAAGGAACGTTAAGTGGAAAGCCATTCTTACCTTGCTGGTTCTCGAATTACTTATCACATGGTTCATGTTATCCACTAAAATTGGGGCATGGGTCATCAATCTGATCGCTTCATTCTTCACCTGGTTGATTGAATGTGCGAATGAAGGAATTTCTTTTGTCTTTCCTTCACTTATGGCGAATGAACATGTGGATTTCTTTTTCAGCGCATTGATGCCAATTATCTTCATTATCACGTTTTTTGATGTTTTATCGTATTTCGGTATACTTACCTGGATCATTGATAAAGTGGGATGGCTCATCTCAAAAGTATCCGGTTTGCCAAAACTTGAGAGTTTCTTTTCGATTCAAATGATGTTCCTAGGGAATACCGAGGCACTTGCCGTTCTCCGCATGCAGCTCAGTGCGATTAAGGATCAGCGTCTTTTGACATTTGGAATCATGAGCATGAGCAGCATCAGTGGTTCAATCATTGGTGCCTACCTCTCCATGGTACCGGCAACCTATGTTTTTGTAGCGATACCTTTGAACTGCTTAAATGCCTTGCTGATAGCAAACATGCTGAATCCCGTCGACGTCACTAAAGAGGAAGACGTCGTTTATGTACCTTCTAAAGAGGAACGTAAAGATTTCTTTTCCACCATTTCCAACAGTATGCTTGTCGGAGCCAAAATGGTCTTCGTCATCATGGCAATGGTTATCGGCTATGTGGCCTTAACGGCCAGCGTAAACGGCATTTTCGGTTTCTTTGTGGATGGCTTGACCATTCAAAAGATTTTCTCTGTCATTTTTAGTCCATTTGCATTCCTGCTTGGACTATCTGGACCTGATGCCATGTACGTCGCTCAATTGATGGGAATCAAGCTTGCCACGAATGAGTTCGTTGCCTTGCTCGATTTAAAAGATAAAGTCAGTACACTGTCTCCGCATACAGCTGCTGTGGCTGTCACTTATCTGACGTCATTTGCCAACTTCAGTACAGTGGGCATGATTTATGGAACGTTCAATTCCATCCTCAATGATGAGAAATCGAACATCATCGGAAGGAATGTTTGGAAATTACTGGTTAGCGGGATGGCTGTTTCCTTGCTGAGTGCCATGGTCGTTGGGTTATTCGTTTGGTGAACTAAAACAAGGGCATCCATTTTTTTTAATGGATGCCCTTTCTTGTGTGAAAAAAGCTGTGCTGGATTTTCCCATGCACAGCTTTTTATTCATTTCGTCAAATAGTTCTCCGTATAATATGGTTTATTTTCCTCATCGAAGGCAACTCCGACACCGAGCAATTCAAAATCCTTCTGTAATTTATTTTCCCTGTGGCCAATGGAATTCATTAGGCCTTCATGGGCAAAAATACTGCTATTCTGACCGGCAGCCAGGTTTTCCCCCGCCATTCGAAAAGTGATTTTGTCATCTTCCATCCGGTCGAACGGGGATTCTCCTTCAAGGTTTGTATGGTTGAAGTATTGATTCACGGCCATGTCTTTACTATGATCCTGTGCCGTCACCTTCACTCGTTTATCCCATGAAAGCACTGAGAGATCATGATTGACCCGTGATGCATTGGTCAAATCGAATAATTGATATTCAAAGCCCTTCTTTAATTCGGGGCCGGCTTCTGCAAAATAGCCGCTCTTTTGCTTTTCGAGTTTTGCGTCGATGATTTGGATTGCCGTGACTGTATTTTTCTCATGTTTGTCATAAAAAATGGTCACATAGCTATTATCCATTTCAAACATATCGTATTCGCCGCTGTCACTTCGAATCTGGTAATAGACGTTTCCTTTAAGCAGTTTTGTTACAGGCTCCCCCATTTTCCCGGTCACGGTTTCTTTGGGAGTGCCGCGTTTAATGCCTTCCTTCGAGGAAATCAAATCTTGATTCGTATATAAACCGACAACTTTATTGTTGTTATCGTAGGCAACCATGAAGAAATTTTGATAATTTTCGTGATAGGCGAACCAGTCCACGCCATATTCATTACGCGTATTCCGCTTAGCTTCACCAGCCAATTTTTCTACATCATCCTTCGTGTCGCCAATTTCAATATTATGGACCGAGAAGGAAGCATCAGCAGGTGCTTCTAGTGCTGGTTTTTTCACTTTTTCTGTTTCCTGCGATTCTTTTTCAGAAGCGGAATCCAATGTTTCCGTCATCGAGCCGATGATACTGCTGACCCCAGTACTCAGTTTTTCCAAGGCAGTCGTAACCTCGGGCCCGGTTATAAAGGAGCGGACATCCGTTGCAAAGGCACTGGCCCCCGCTTTGAATCCAGACTCCTGAATATCTTTACCATATCCATACCATAATCCAGAGAGTAGGAGTATGAGGACCACAATATTAAACAATTTCCGCAAATCGTTCACTCCTGCTCTATCCAGGATATAAAATCCCGATTAATGAAAGATCATTTGCAGCACACTTAAAACAGGCGGGGTACATAGCAAAAATACTGAACACAGAATGAGGATTTGTGAGGCAATTTTGGGGAGCTTTTCCTTCCCTTTTCCCGAATACCAGCCACTGAACTGAAGTTTATTTCTGTACCAGACGAATAATAAAAGCAGAATGGCAATCGAGCCTAGCCAGCCATACTGATTCACTCCGATGTTTATATATATGCCGTTTACAATGGTCGAAATGATTGTTCCGGCTATCCCGAATATGAGTATGATGCGTATCAATTCTAATAAGACCCTCATATGTCACCCCTTGGTTTCATCATTATACTTCTTCGTTTACAAAATAAAAAATTATAAGTTGTTCATTACATATTATACCAAAAAGGAGAGGGGGTAAAACGGTGGTGAAATTTATTGTTCGGAAGTTAATTTATACAAAAAAAGATTAGCCGCTTCGAGCTAATCTTTTTGTTTGGAATTATTTCAATGGATCATTCAATACACTTTCCTCGAGTACGGAAAACTTATCTCCATACACTCTGGTTATGTGATTTTCCCCCCACGTACATAGTGAGGATAGGATACTTTCCAGGCTTTGCCCATATTCACTAAGTTCATATTCCACTTTAGGGGGGACTTGGTTGTAAACGATACGGTTGATGACTTCGTCCTTTTCCAACTCCCTCAATTGTTGGGTCAACATTTTTTGGGTGATGTTCGGCATAAGGCGCTTCAATTCACTGGTCCGCTTTTTTCCGTGGGTCAGATGGCAGAGGATTACGCATTTCCACTTTCCGCCCATTACTTCCAGTGTCGCTTCAACTGATATATTGTATTTCTTTTTTTGCATGATTGGCATACTCTCCTTATTTTATAGGTACTAAAAGGTGCCTATATCACTTTAAAGTACGTACTGTTTTTTATTTGCATTATATCTCATAATAACATTTGCACGCCGAATTCCACTGTACCATTTATAAAAAAAGTTGCTAAGGCAATTTCAATGATAGTACAAAATGACAAGAAGGAGAAGAGGATATGATTTCAAATAAAAATAAAAGTACATGGGCATTGCTGGCTTTAGCGATCAGTGCCTTTGCAATTGGAACAACAGAGTTCATCAGCGTGGGATTATTGCCGCTCATTTCTAAAGATTTACACATTACAGTGACGACGGCGGGATTGACGGTATCCTTATACGCCTTGGGGGTCATGTTCGGGGCACCTATCCTGACATCCCTGACATCGAATATGTCGCGAAAGACTTTATTGCTTTGGATAATGGTCGTGTTCATTGCCGGAAATGCATTAGCCGCTTCTGCAACAACTGTCGGTGTATTATTGATCGCACGTGTCATTTCAGCGCTTGCACATGGTATCTTCATGTCGATCGGCGCTACGATTGCGGCTGATTTGGTCCCTGAAAACCGCAGGGCTAGTGCCATCGCCATCATGTTTACAGGTCTGACGGTGGCAACGGTGACCGGAGTTCCTTTTGGAACCTTCATCGGTCAGCAATTCGGCTGGAGATTCGCTTTCATCATCATTGTGGCAATCGGCTTGATTGCTTTCATCGGAAACGGCATCCTGGTTCCATCCAATTTAAGAAAGGCTGCACGGACCACATTCCGTGATCAAATCAAATTGGTGACGAATGGCCGCTTGCTGCTAGTATTCATCATTACGGCATTAGGGTATGGAGGTACATTCGTTGTCTTCACGTACCTGTCGCCATTACTTCAGGAAGTGACAGGGTTTAAAGAAGGAACTGTGGCTTTGATTTTGCTAATATATGGAGTGGCAATAGCAATAGGAAATACCCTTGGCGGGAAATTCGCCAATCGCAATCCTATTAATGCCCTATTCTATATGTTTCTTATACAAGCCATTGTACTTGTGGCTTTGTCTTTCACGGCACCGTTTAAGATTGCCGGTTTAATTACGATCATTTTAATGGGATTGTTTGCATTCATGAACGTTCCGGGGCTTCAAGTGTATGTCGTCATGTTAGCTGAGCGTTTCGTACCGAGTGCAGTGGACGTGGCATCGGCCATCAATATTGCGGCCTTCAATGCGGGAATCGCCATTGGTGCCTACTTGGGAGGGGTGATTACGGATTCGATCGGACTGATCCATACAGCGTGGATAGGTGGAGTCATGGTGTTTGCAGCAGTGATTTTAACAGCATGGAGCCGTGCCCTGGAAAGTAAAGACCGTTCCAAGGGAACTGACAAAATAGCATAGGATTGAAAAAGTGATGCATGTTAGAAAAAGCATGCCATGCGTTTAGAGTATCAATAACCAAGTATCATTGCATCCCTTCAGGGAATGATGGAAGGTTCCTTGAAGGGATGTAATGATACTGATACTTAAGCGCATTACAATCCTAAAAAACAATGAAGAAAAAATTTGGAGGTAGAGTATAATGGTGAAAAATTTACAAGATACAACAACGTTGCATAATGGCGTTAAAATGCCTTGGTTCGGATTGGGCGTATTTAAGGTGGAAGAAGGGCCGGAGCTGGTAAATGCAGTTAAAGTGGCCATTAAACATGGTTATCGCAGCATCGATACAGCTGCTATTTATGAAAATGAAGAAGGAGTCGGACAAGGGATTCGTGAGGGCATAAAAGAAGCCGGAATCTCCAGGGAAGACTTATTCGTAACTTCAAAAGTCTGGAATGCCGATTTAGGATATGAATCAGCAATTGCGGCATACGAAAAAAGCTTAAAGAAACTTGGCTTGGATTACTTGGATTTATATCTTATCCATTGGCCAGTGGAAGGAAAATATAAAGAAGCCTGGAGAGCGTTGGAAACTCTTTATAAAGAAGGAAAAGTAAAAGCGATCGGTGTGAGCAATTTCCAGATTCACCATCTTAAAGATTTAATGGAGGATGCAGAAGTGAAGCCGATGGTCAATCAAGTGGAATGCCATCCGCGTTTAACTCAAAAAGAAGTTCAGGCATTCTGTAAGGAACAAGGGATACAGCTTGAAGCGTGGTCACCATTGATGCAAGGTGAACTTCTGGATAATGACGTTTTACAAGCAATTGCGACCAAGCATGGCAAATCAGTTGCACAAGTCATTTTGCGCTGGGATATCCAAAACGGGATTGTAACGATTCCAAAATCCACTAAAGAACATCGTATTGTAGAAAACTCATCTATATTCGATTTCGAATTGACGGAAGAGGAAATGAATCAAATTGATGGATTGAATCAAAATCACCGTGTTGGTCCAGATCCTGATAATTTCGACTTTTAATCAAGTATGAAGGAGAGGGACGGGATATCCGTCTTTCTCTTTTTTTTAGGCTCTTTTCGTAAAGATTGTTTTTTTTAAAACTAAACGATTTAAGGTTGATTGTAGCGCAAGTGCGAGACTCCTGCGGGAGCAGCGGGACAGGTGAGACCCCACAGGCGTTTACGCCGAGGAGGCCCACCGCCCGCCCCGCGGAAAGCGAGCATCTGGAGGGGAAATCAACCACACCGCTTTACTTGGTAAATAGCAAAAAAGTATGCGAAAACAGCTTTTTTATTGGATCTCCGCATTGGTGGGGATGGAAATGCTGTACCAATAGATGATGTCGTTTACAATGAAAGATTCGGGAATCTGATTAGTTGACACAGAATTAATCAGATGATATAAATGCATGTGCATGCATTATATGAAAAAGGAGATAAAAAATTATGAATGATTTATTTTCACCTTATCGCATAAAAGAACTTGAACTTAAAAATAGGATCGTCATGCCGCCGATGTGCCAATACTCCGTCGAAGCGGAAGATGGTATACCAACAAACTGGCACCAGCAACATTATGTAAGCAGGGCAGTTGGCGGCACGGGATTGATTATCGTGGAAATGACTGATGTGGAGCCTGATGGGCGCATTTCGAATCGTGATCTTGGATTATGGTCCGATGACCAAATTGGAGCTTTCTCCAACATCGTTAAGGAAGTTCATCAATACGGTGCAAAAATCGGGATACAAATTGCCCATGCAGGCCGTAAAGCGGAGGATGCCGAAACTCCGGTGGCACCATCAGCCATTGCGTTTGATGGAACGTACAAAACACCAAGAGCTTTAGCAACGGAAGAAGTGAAGGGAATGGTCGATAAATTCCGGGCATCGGCCAGAAGGGCTGTTAAAGCGGGATTTGACGTAATCGAATTACATGGTGCACACGGGTATTTAATCCACCAATTCACATCACCGCTTACGAATAAACGTGATGACGAATATGGAAAAGACCTGACCAAATTCGGAGTGGAAGTCATTAAAGCAGTGAAAAGCGAAATGCCTGCCGACATGCCTTTAATCATGCGCATTTCTGCAAAAGAGTACGTTGAAGGCGGATATGGCATTGAGGAAAGCATTGCCTTTTCACAAGTCTTTAAAGAAGCGGGAGTCGATATGTTCCATGTAAGTTCTGGAGGAGAAGGTCCGATTGGAGCAGACGGAAGACCGGGTACGCATGCTAGCTATCAAACTCCGTTGGCGAGGGAAATCAAAAAAGCTTTGGATATCCCCGTGATTGCTGTAGGTCGATTAGATGATCCGATTCTAGCAAATTCAATCATTGGCAATGAAGAAGCCGATTTGGTTGCCGTCGGCAGAGGAATGCTGCGAAACCCTTATTGGGCACTTGAAGCATCTAAATCTTTGAATATAAAAACGGAGATCCCTAAACAATATCAACTAGGCTTCAAGCATTGATACGGATTTTTAAAACGCCGGCGAAAATTATATTCGCCGGCGTTTTTTTCATTCAGGCCCCATTGTGACTATTGTAGGGATTATTCGTTGTGATTGGATTTGATGTATTTACTTAATAAATGTAAATAAATATAAAATTGAATAGTTTGTTGCATTTTTGCGATCGATCATTCGGGAAAATGGCAATAAAGCCCTAAGAATCATTGCGAAAGCAATGCCCATCATGAAATTTAGTGTAAGCCTTTTCAAATGCATTGTAACAGGATTTCCTTTATGGTTAAGAGTGGGATTTATACCTATAAATGGTTATTTCTCGATCTTGGATATTCAACGTGATGGAAGGGGAGCGAATATGTATACAGAGCGATTTGAAAATGCTGCTGAGTCCAATGAAATCGTAGGGGGAAAAGCTTTACATTTAATTAAAATGACGAAGTTGGGCATGCCCGTGCCTCATGGGTTTGTCATTAGCAATGATTCATTCATGCATTTCGTAGAAAGAAATGAACTGGATTTACAAAGTGAAGCCATCCAGGCCGAGATTATGGAGGCGAGCATCCCGGATGATTTGACAAGCACCCTGTTGAGCTCTTTTCATGAGCTGCGGGAAGACTATGCATCCGTGGCAGTCCGTTCCTCTTCGGGTGCAGAAGACCTGGAAGGGGCATCCTTTGCCGGTCAGTATGAAACATACCTGAATGTTAAAACGGATGAAGAATTTCTATCAAGGGTAAAAGGCTGCTGGGCTTCCTGTTTCGAGAACCGGGTTCGGCAATATACCGAAACCATTCATGAAAATGCTGAAAAAATATCAATGGGCGTTGTGGTCCAAGGTCTGATACATTCAGATGTTTCAGGAGTGATTTTCAGCCAGGACCCCGTTACGTACAATCCAGATCATATTGTGATAAATGCCAGTTATGGGCTCGGGGAGGCGGTGGTATCTGGTATCGTGACACCCGATACCTATTTGGCTAAACGTGATGGTACGAAGATCGAGAAAATCAAGGGCTGCAAAGAGCTGAAAATCATCTCCGGCTCCAAAGGCACGTTAGAAGTGGAAACCACAAAAGCGGAACAGGAGGCATATTGCCTCAATGATGCGCTGCTTACACAATTGATCGAATTGACACTGGAGGTGGAGAAGCATTATGGGCATCCTGTCGATTTGGAATTCGCCATTCAAGATCAAAAGGTATATCTCTTGCAAGCTCGCCCGATTACAACAGTGATCGAAGACGCTGAAGTCATTCCAGAAGCCAGGAAAAAATTTATTTTGGATCGGACTGATAAGGAGGACTTTTGGGTTTTGATCGATTCAAGATTTCCTGATCCAATTTCCCCATTATTCGCATCCATAGTCACCCAACCATTTTATCAAGGAATGGCTAAAGCGGCAGAGGAACTCAGGGAACCGTCGGGATACATCCAAATGAAAGTCCATAATGGGTATTATTACGGAAAGCAAATCCACCTAGAAACGGACCCCAAGCAATTATTCATGGAAAACGAAAAGCTTATGGAGACCTTGTATCCAGATATGACGAACAGGATGCATGATATTATCCATGATCATTTATTGCCCATTTATCGATATTTGGATGAAGAAACTTCGAAGGAATTCACGGCAGCCAAAGCGATAAGAGGGTTGGGTGAGTTAGAAGGGTTTTTCAAAGAGGTCTATTACTGGCATTTCATGATCGTCCTTCCGCTTGCGAGTATTACTATTAAACTTGAACGGCTATTCAAAAGCTTGCTGGGGACCGAACCGCCCCATGAACTCTACCAATCCATGGCTGGAGTGATGAATAAGTCACTGGAGTCCGATCGAATACTGTGGCAATTATCTTTGAAAGCGAAGAATGAACCTCAGTTGCTCAAGGTGATCATGGATGCTGATGAAGGAAATTTATCCAGGGATCTAAACGCGTTTGGGAAAGGGAAGGATCTTCTGGAACGTGTGGATAATTTCGTCAATGTGTACGGGTACAGATGTCTTAAAGCACATGATTTCGTTGGGGAAACCTGGATTGAAAATCCTGAGCATGTACTGCAAATCATTAAAAGTTTCATCATCAATGGGTATGATTTCGATAAAGAATTCGAAACGGCATTAGCTGACGGGAAACGGATATACCAAAGGTTTTTAAATGGAATTGAAGATTCCGCTGAGCGGGACGAATTTAAAAAATATTACCAAATGGTCTTGGATGCTGCTGTAATCACGGATGATCATCATTTTTATATTGATGCCATGTTCGATGCAAAGGCACGTTTATACTTATTGAAAGTAAGTAAGCTTTTAGTTGAACAGAACGTGCTGGATGACGCAGAAGATATTTGGTTTTTATATAAAGATGAGGTCATATCCGCTTTGGATGCCCCCCACACTTTAAAGGAAACGGTATTGGAACGGAAAAGGCAATATGATTTACAGAGTAAAATGAAAACGCCATCATTTTTTGGGGAACCTACGGATGAAGAGCGTGCTTTCGTGGAAATGGTGTTTGGCTCATTGGAAGAAAACAAGGAAAATACGGCGAGTACGATTAAAGGGATTTCAGCATCCGGAGGAGTATGCGAAGGAAAAGTCAAGGTGATATCCGGTATGCATGAAGCCTCTCATTTTAAAAAAGGAGATATTCTGGTCTGCAGGACCACGACACCAGTCTGGACGTCCTTTTTCCAGGATGCAAAAGCAATCATTACCGATACAGGCGGCATGCTGTCCCATTCTGCGATCATTGCCAGGGAATATCGGATTCCGGCAGTGTTAGGGACAAAAATAGGAACGGATCGCTTAAAAGATGGAGATCGTGTCATTGTCGATGGGAATACGGGAACCGTTACGATTATCGATGGATGAGCAAGTAGAACAAAGTGCTGTTTGAAGGACTGAGGTGAAAGAATGGGCAGACAGAAAGAATTCCTGATGATTATTTTTACTTTAATGGCGGCGTTTCTCGTACCAATCAATTCAACGATGATTTCGATAGCACTGGGCTCGATTTCAGACTTTTACGGTTTGGATATCCACAGTGTCACTTTGGTCGTCACCATCTATCTCATTGTAATGGCCGTTACCCAGCCGATTGCGGGTAAACTTGGGGATTTATATGGTAATCGTAAAATCTATATAATTGGCATATTACTATTCCTTGCTGCCTCGATTGGATGCGGGCTTGCGCTAAATATAGGCATGCTTGTCGCTTTTCGATCACTGCAGGCCATAGGGGGCGGATTGCTGATCCCGAATGTCGTTGCCCTTATCCGGCAGACCGTTTCACGTGAGCGGCTCCCGGGGGTGTTGGGATTTTTCGGGTTGGGAATGGGTCTGGGAGCAGCGGTAGGTCCATTGATAGGATCGCTTTTGATTGCTGTAGCCAGTTGGAAAGCGATATTCTTGGTTAATGTCCCTTTTTTATTGGGGGCACTTGCTGGAGGCCTTTTTCTTTTACCAAAACTGCAGAAAAAGCATTCCCGACAGCCATTGGACATTATCGGTTCTATTTATTTAGCCGTTACGATCACTTTATTGATTACTTTAACTCATGCAAAATCAACGGCGATGTACATCGTACTCGGTATGGGGAGCCTTCTTTTCCTGGGATTATTCGTACGGAAAGAAAGGTCTGTCCCATCCCCGATTATAGACTTTAGCTTATTTAAGAGTCCTATATTCGTGAATGCCAATTTATCTGTACTGATCAATAATTTCACGATGTATGCGATTTTGTTGGTCATGCCGCTGATCATGACCACAAAAATGGATATTTCGGCTTCCATGAGCGGTGTCATGTTATCATTGTTCTCCATTTCAATGGCTATTAGCAATATGATAGGCGGACAGCTTAACCGGAAATACCCTTCGGAAAAGGTCATATTCCTTTCATTCGCCATCACGGTGCTAACGAATCTATTATTCTTATTCGTCATCCAATTCCAGTCTCTTTTGTATCTAGCCGTAACACTTATCGTGAATGGGTTGGCTATCGGTTTAGGGCTTACAAGCATGCAGGTCGCTTCCCTGGAAGCCGTGGAGGAATCCGCATCGGGTTCGGCATCGGGAATCTTTTCGACCTTTCGATATTTCGGGAGCATCATCTCATCTACGTTGATAGGGATCATCGCCAATTATTCGATCCTTTTCGGTATCCTGATAGTGGCGGCAGTGTTAGGAGCCATTTTAACCAGGATGGTTTTTAGAAGCAATAAAAATTTGAGTGTTGAAGATAATTTCTGGAAATAAATACATGGCATGAAGGAATTTTCATTAACGATTCCATTACGTGATGTTGAACTGGAAATTTTGCTATAATGAAAAAGATAAATCAAACGATAATTCGAGGTGCTAATTATGGAAGAAATCAAAATCATTACAACTGAAGAAGTGGAAGCTAAGCTTGAGGCAGGCGAAGCGATGGAACTTGTCGATGTTCGTGAAGACGAAGAAGTACAAGAGGGAATGATCGAAGGCGCGAAACATATCCGCATGAATGACATCCCGGCGAATCTTGACTATTTTGATAAAGAAAAAGAATATATTTTTATCTGCCGTTCAGGACGCCGCAGTGAAAATGTATGCCATTATCTTCAGGAACAAGGATATAAAGTGGCAAACATGGTTGGCGGAATGCTTGAATGGGACGGCGAAGTCATCGTTAAGTGAAGTTCTTCAAAAAGACCTGTCACTTTTGTAAGCGTAAATCCAAGAATGTGACGGCTTATTTGAATGAAGAGAGAAAAAAGATCATGGTTTGTTCACAATGCCGTGAATATGCGGAAAGACGCGCATATTTGAAGGCGTGAAAAAAAGAGCCCTTTCATCATGAAAGGACTCTTTTTTTCTGTATACCCCCCTTGACAGGAATGCAAAAATGATATGTTAAAATTAGGGTGCTGAAATCAGAAAATATAGAAAAAGGAGAGTGGAAGAATGAATGTTCATAAAATAGCGGTTATTGCGGGTGATGGAATTGGCCCTGAGGTAATTAATGAGGGGGTAAAGGTACTTAAGGAAGTGGCTGAAATTGCTGGGGATTTTTCTTTCGAGTTCACCTATTTTCCATGGGGCTGTGAATATTACCTGGAGCACGGCAAAATGCTGCCCGACGACGGACTGGATCAACTGATGAAGTTTGACGCCGTGTATCTTGGGGCTGTAGGTTATCCTGGTGTCCCGGACCATATTTCCTTACGTGAACTTCTGCTGAAAATCAGAAAGGGATTTGACCAATATGTGAATGTCCGACCCGTTAAATTGCTTCAAGGTGCACCCTGTCCATTAAAAGACGTGACTCGTGACCAAATCGATATGGTTGTCATCCGTGAAAACAGTGAAGGGGAATATTCCGGCGCCGGTGATTGGCTTTTTAAAGGCAAGCCGGAAGAAGTGGTACTGCAGACGGGAGTCTTTTCCCGAAAAGGAACGGAGAGGATCATCCGTTATGCGTATGAACTGGCGCGTAAGACGGGCAGGACGCTAACGAGCATAAGCAAGGCGAACGCATTGAATTATTCAATGGTTTTTTGGGATCAGGTTTTTGAAGAAATTGGACAGGAGTATCCGGAAGTAGAAACGAATTCCTATCTGGTCGACGCGGCAAGCATGTATTTTGTCAAACAGCCCGAACGCTTTCAAATCGTCGTCACCTCCAATTTATTCGGTGACATCATCACGGATTTAGGTGCTGCCATTGCAGGCGGGATGGGACTGGCGGCTGGTGCCAATTTAAACCCGGAACGGATTTATCCCTCCATGTTCGAACCGATTCATGGTTCAGCCCCGGATATAGCACATCAAGGCATCGCGAATCCACTTGCGGCCATATGGTCCGCCAGCCAGATTCTCGATTTCTTTGGGCATGAGATTTGGGGTGCGAAAATTTTGGACGTGATCGAACAGGTAATGGTCGATAAAAAGGCGCTGACTCCTGATATGGGCGGGGCAGCTTCTACAGAAGAAGTCGGGGATGAAGTTGTTGCCATATTATCCGCGTTACAAACAAATCAAGTATAAACATCATGAAAAATGGGCATCCTGCACAATAACTATCATTATAGTAAAAGGGCGGGAGAGCCGATGATACAAGTCAAATTATTTGATTATGAGCATGAAAAGGATCTAGAGGACGAAATGAACTTTTTCCTTGAAGACATTCGCGATAATCAAATCGTCGATATCAAATATAATGTCGCCACTACAGGTGAGGAGGAAGAGGAACAGATTTACTGTTTCAGTGCGATGATCATCTATAAGAAAAAATAAAGGCCGGCCGGCAACTCCATCATTCATATCAGACTACCTATTGCTGCAAGGCGGGCAATTCAAGGTAGTCTTTTTTCGTGTGGGGGGAGTATATTCGATGTGGGAAATTACGACGATGTCACTTCCCCGCCGTTGACATGAAGCGTTTGTCCTGTCACAAAACGGGAATCATCAGAAGCGAGATAGACAAAGGTGGGAGCCAGTTCAAATGGCTGTCCTTGACGCTCCATCGGGTTATCGACTTGTGTCACTTCGTCTGCCGAGAAACTTGCCGGGATGAGCGGT
Source organism: Peribacillus aracenensis (assembly GCF_025175645.1). Lineage (NCBI taxonomy): Bacteria > Bacillati > Bacillota > Bacilli > Caryophanales > Bacillaceae > Peribacillus > Peribacillus aracenensis. Next base: position 84,291 of record NZ_JANZMJ010000007.1, on the reverse strand, counting down.
GTCCAAAACCTTCCGGGCGCAACGGCGTTCACCCGGATGCCTTGATCGACAAGACTGTTTGCCAAGGCACGTGTGAAACCGATATTGGCCCCTTTAGTCGCCGTGTAATCAATTAATTGCTTATTCCCATTAAACGTCACGACAGAAGATGTATTAATGATGGAGGCCCCAGCTTTTAAATGGGGAAGGGCAGCACGGGTCGTGTAGAAATGGGAATAGATATTGACTTTAAAGGTATCATCAAATTGCTCATCCGTAATATCAAGCAAGCTTAATTGCTGAAATTGAATACCCACGTGGTTACAGAGAATATCGAGCTTTCCAAATGTTTCGATGGTGTCTTCCACGATATGGATGCATTGCTGCTTATCCCTTAAGTCACCAGGCACCAGTAAGCAACGTTGTCCAAGCTCTTCAATTCTCGTTTTAGTCCGATTGGCATCCTCATGTTCATCCAGATAAGCGATGGAAACATCTGCCCCTTCTTTAGCAAAAGCGATGGCAGCCGCAGCGCCAATCCCACTGTCTCCGCCAGTTATCAATGCGACCTTTCCGGTTAGTTTCCCGCTGCCCCTGTAATTGGGATTTTCGATGATGGGCCTGGGCACCATTAATTTTTCTACACCTGGCTGGCGGAATTGGCGTTGCTCAGGAACCGTGATGGGAACGTCTTGATAACGGGTGATCTTTCCATAATTCGGATGCATGGGATAGCTTTTACCGGATGATTTCTTTTTCTTATCTTCTGCCATGAGGGGCCCTCCTAAAAAAGAATTTAGTCCGGTTACTTTATGATTATCAGGTATATGCCGTGCATGAAGAACATGTATGGGGACGGGCTCGTTGCCGTGCAGCGCGAATATGCTGAAGGGTAGAAAAAAGTTTTTGGAGGCCTCGATATGCCCTATTATTATAGCGAAGAAGTGAAGATGTTATTGGTCGAACAATCGGATGAAAAAGTGGAGTTGTTATATGATTCCAACCCAAATACCTTCGAATTGCCGCTTATCGGACCAAGACCGCCCTATTATTATAACCCGCGATATGTGCCGTATTATCCCGTGATTTAAAGGTTACCATCAAAAGGGAAAATGGATGAAGAACGGAGTCCGCTGAATTGGGCTGCCTTGGTCTTTCAATGAGAGGACTAAATGCAGCCTCCATTCGACTCAAAAATTCCCGATCATAACAGATGACATTAGGAAAAACTGACTATATCCTTCTATGAATTTTACAAATACAGAGATAATGGTTAAAGTTATACATAATACACAGTGCGGAATGGTGTATTTGAAGGAGAGAGCCATTTTGGATAATAAAATGTTACAACTACTAGAAGACATACAGCAATCGGATGGCGGCCATATTTTATACTGTTTTAATGAATTGGAAGCCTACATTGAAAATGAGGCAACTTTCATCATTGCCGGTGTTGAACAGGGAGACCATATCCTGGTCGTCGAAAATGACCGTATCTTTCCTTTCGTGTATAAGAAATTGCAGCTTCATTTAAACGAGGAGCAATTGGAGCAAGTGCATCTTATCAATAATTTTGATTTTTATTGCTTTCATGGAGACTTTCATCCTTCGACTATGGTTAATTATTTCTTGGAAAATATCGATATATACACTAAACGCAATCAGTACGTGCGGACTTGGGGCCATGTTGAATGGGGCCACGACGATCAAGCCAGCTTAGCGATAGGCGAATATGAAAAAGGAATCGACAAACTGATCGGGGAACGTGGATTGATTTCCGTTTGTGCATACGATGACTGCAGAATGCCTGCCGAGCTTAAAACAAACTTGATCAAGCATCATGGGGTCCTGATAACCGATGAAAAAATCACGATGTTAGCAAACGGATAAAAGGGGAGAGCCATTTGGAAAGTTTTACTGAACGGGTAATTACTATCATTAAACATATCCCTTCCGGTAAAGTGATGACATATGGTCAAATCGGACAGCTCGCCGGTAGTCCGCGCGGTGCAAGGCAGGTCGTAAGGATCCTTCATTCAAGCAGCAAAAAACATGACCTTCCTTGGCACCGGGTAATCAATGCCAAGGGAGAAATCGGCATAAAAGCGGAGGGCGCCGCAGAACACCAGAAGGCGATGCTCGAGAGTGAAGGCATCACATTCACGGAACGGAATACCATTGACCTCGAAGCTTTTCGCTATCATCCCGAAATATTTTAAACGGGAAAGCCAGATAAAAGAGGAGGCGCGGGTGCGGACGAAAAAAACCAAGTAACGGACTTACGAAATCGAATTAAAAAGAGGCTGATCCAAGCGGATCAGCCTCTTTTTAGGAATTATGAACGGGCATGCATGGCAGCATTCATACCGGCTAGTCTTCCGGTTACTAATGCCGATGTAATATTATAGCCGCCTGTGTATCCGTGTATATCCAGAATTTCACCGCAGAAATACAGTCCGGCCATCAGTTTGGATGCCATTTCTTTTGGGTGTATTTCTTTGACGGATACGCCGCCGCCCGTGACGAAGGCCTTTTCTAGAGGCTGGGTGCCGTGTACTCCGAATTGGAAGTCCTTGCATAGTTCTGCAAGGCGGCGGATTTTTTCATTTGATATCGTCGCTCCTTGTTCTTGAAGGTCGATGCCGCTTCGCTCAAGCAGAAAGTGAAGGTATCGTTCAGGAACTAAACCTTTTAAAGTATTTTTAATGGCTTTTTTCGGTTCTGCCTTGATTTCCTTCATGATGCCTTGAAAGACCTCTTCCTTGTTTCGGTCCGGCAGGGCATCGAGTTTCATTGTCACTTCCGACAGGTTCCATTTTTTCATCGCTTTCACGACGAATTGGCTGCATCTTAGAACAGCTGGGCCGGAGACTCCAAAATGGGTGAAGAGCATATCCATTTGGTGTGTGATCAGGGCCTTGCCCTTTGGGTTAAGGACACTCAATGAAACATCGCGAAGTGCAAGACCTTGGAGTGTTCGATCTTTAATGAATGTTTCCTGGCTAAGTACGGGAACTTCAGTTGGGAACAGTTCGGTAATCGTATGCCCCGCCTTTTTAGCCCATGCGTAGCCGTCTCCGGTCGAGCCGGTGTGGGGAACTGATTTCCCGCCGACTGCAATCACGACTGCATCCGTGTCGATGGTCTGTCCATCTTTTAACCGGACACCGCTTGTTTTTCCATGTTCATAGAGAACTTCCGCTACTGGAGAGTTCTTATAGATCGTTACTTTTAAATTAGACAGGCGCGTCAGAAGGGCATCCACGACACTTTGAGCTTTATCGTTGACGGGGAACATCCGGCCATGGTCCTCTTCTTTTAGGGCCACGCCCAATTTTTCAAAGAATTGAATAATGTCTTCATTATTGAACTCTGAGAAAGCACTGTATAGAAATCGCCCGTTTCCAGGGATATGCTGAATGATTTCATCGATTGAGAGCCTGTTCGTCACGTTGCAGCGTCCGCCGCCCGAGATGGCTAGCTTCCTGCCAAGCTTCTCGCCCTTATCCACTAACAAGACATGTGCCCCTTTTTCCCCGGCAGCTATTGCTGCCATCAATCCGGAAGGACCGCCGCCAATTACCACTACATCATATTTCAAATTGATCACCACTTTATCATTTTCAGTCCCTTCATTATATAGCAAGAGCCCGTCAGATTGCGAATGTAGAAAAAAAGGAATTATTTGTTTGTGTATTATCTTCGAAAACGATAAACTTGAGTGTAGTTTTCTATAGAAAAAATACTTTAATATGATAAGATAAAGAGCGTGTAAAACGTAACTGACAGAGGCAGGAAGGGATTAGATGTCATCTAAGTTTTTAAAAGGGGCTTTTATATTAACGCTGGGAGCGATCATTTCCAAGGTACTTGGTTTATTTTACGTCATCCCATTTGAACATATGGTTGGGAATAAAGGGGCTACCCTCTATCAATATGGGTACGTTCCATATACCATTTTCATTAGCTTTGCGACGGCAGGCATGCCGCTTGCTGTTTCTAAATTCATTTCGAAGTATAATGCGCTCGAGGAGTACGCCGTCGGTGAGAAGTTATTTAAATCGAGCCTGAAATTGATGCTTGTCACCGGTTTTCTCGCTTTTTTGATTCTCTATACGATGGCACCGATGTTCACTGGGGTCTTTGGGGTCAGGCAGGAAGATGTCAAAGATGTCACGGAGATTATACGGGCAGTCAGCTTCGCCTTGATTTTTGTACCGTTCATGAGCATCATCCGCGGCTTCTTTCAAGGTCATGAGGCGATGGAGCCAACGGCCATATCTCAGGTAATCGAACAAATTGTCCGCATCGTGTTCCTTTTGGCCGGTGTGTATGTTGTTTTGAATGTCCTTGATGGAGAGTTAGTGAGAGCCATCCAAATAGCTACCTTCGCGGCGACGGTCGGGGCTGTCGGCGGTTTAGTGGTGTTATTTTGGTATTGGAAAAAACAAAAACCATATTTGGACAGCTTGATGAAGAAAGACCGGGGGACGATGGAAATTTCCCTGAAGGAAATCTATAAAGAAATATTTCTATCATCGATTCCTTTCATATTCGTCGGAATCGCGATGCCAATGTTTCAGTTTGCGGACTTATTGTCTTTCAATAAGGCGATGTCGTCCATCGGTTTGCAGCATGTCGCAGAAGATGCCCTTGGGGTGTTGAATGTATATGCCCAGAAGCTTGTCTTGATTCCGATGACACTTGCAACCGGGTTTTCAATGGCGCTTCTCCCTTCGGTGACGAAGGCATATGTAAGCGAGGATTCAGAAGTGTTAAACCGCCAGCTGAACCAAGCTTTTCAAATTTTGTTGTTCATTACGATTCCGGCGGTCGTTGGCATGTCGGTGCTGGCCGATCCAATCTATAGTGCCTTTTACAGCCATGATCCACTTGGAATCAGTGTCTTGAAGGCATATGCGCCCGTTTCCATCTTGTTTGCGCTTTTCTCCGTTTCGGCGGCGATTTTACAAGGGATCAATCAGCAAAAATATACGGTGCTCAGCCTGCTTTTGGGCTTTTTAATCAAATTGAGCTTGAATATCCCGTTAATCAAGATGTTTGAAACGGAAGGATCCGTTTATGCTACGGCATTCGGCTATTTGGCTGCTGTGCTGCTGAATTTGTATGTCATTACCTACTTTACTGGATATCGTTACAGCCTTACCATCAGACGATCTGTTTTGATTTCCGTTTTTTCAGTGATAATGGGACTGGCTGCATGGGGCATGAACAGTTTATTATCGCTGTGGCTTACAACGGAAGGGCGATTCCAGGCGATTTTGATCGTGGCCGTTTGTGCCATTCTTGGAGCGCTCATTTATGCGGCGCTTTCCCTGAAAAGCAAACTTGCCCACCGTTTGTTCGGTGCCCGGATCGATCGGTTAAAAGCTAAGTTAGGATTATAAGCTGGAAGTTTGATGTGTAAAAAAACGGGTATTGAATGGTGAATCCCCAAATTAAAATATCGTGGCCTTGCCTGTCATTAAAGTGGGCAAGGCTTTTTATGGAAAAGGCTTTAGGAGGAAATGATGAGAATTGATAAGATTTTATCCAATATTGGTTATGGCAGCAGGAAAGAAGTGAAAAAGCTCCTGAAATCCGGCGCCGTCAAGGTCAATGACAGGCTGCTCAAGGACCCGAAGGAACAAGTGGACCCTGATACGGAAATCGTGACGGTTCATGGTGAACGGGTTGAATACAGGGAATTCATTTATTTAATGATGAATAAACCGCCAGGCGTATTGTCGGCAACGGAGGACAACTACCAAGAAACCGTCATCGACATCTTGGAGCCGGAAGATTCAGTTTTCGAGCCATTTCCTGTAGGCCGTCTTGATAAGGACACAGAAGGTTTATTGCTGATCACAAATGACGGAAAGCTTGCCCACCAACTGCTGTCCCCAAAGAAACATGTCCCTAAAACATATTTTGCGGTCATTGATGGCGAAGTGACGGAACGGGATATCGAGGCATTCCGCAACGGCGTGACCTTGGATGATGGATACGAAACGAAACCAGGTGAATTGAACATTTTAAAATCAGGCCTGACATCCGATATCGAGCTGACGATCATGGAAGGGAAGTTCCATCAGGTGAAGCGGATGTTTGAGGCCGTTGGCAAACGTGTCGTCTATCTTAAGCGTCTTTCCATGGGAAGTTTACAGCTTGATGAGGAACTGGAGCTTGGTGAATACCGTGAGTTGACGGCGGAGGAGCTTGAACAGTTAAAGGAGGGCCAACCGGCTGAATGATAATGGAAACAAAAAATGAGGCGGACAAAAAATTGTCCGCCTCAAAGTATTTTACATATCGATCTTGTTCGGGTGGTCGTTCTTTTTACGATGACATCTTCACCTTTTTACTTGTTGTCGTCCAAAGGCCTCGGCTTGGGCTTTGAACAAGGTCATTGTATGCTAAGACATTTAAATCGCGCTGCACAGTTCGAGGAGTGATGCCAAATTCTTCTACAAGCTCTTGAGTAGAAACCGTACCGTTATTACTAATGAACATATAAACGGATTTAATACGGGTTAACATGCGATTTGTTGAAGGTTTCAAAAAATCACTCCTTATTCTTTTCATTGTTATTTTGAACAAATGAAAACAACCGATATGTCGGACAGCATTTCAGCTGTCACTATGTACTTGCTATACCCACCCTATAACTCCTCGGAAACATTTAGAAAAAATAAGATGTCATTAGCTTCATTCTACCCCTTTGCAAAAGCAAATTCTAGGGAAAAATACTAATTGACTAAATATTACATTTATTATATCAAATTTTAACAAAATTATTCTTTATACATATACAAAATTAATAAAGAGTTGTTCCATTTGTTCTTGATCTTATTTTGCCAATACAGGACGCTTAATATGCATTTCGAGATTCGATATGTCACACAACACGAACGTTGACTTTTATGGCATGTACAGGTTAATTTACGTAAAATGATTATAAATCGTAATTATTACGCTTTGTGTATGAATAGGTGCTTGATGGCTTGCGGTTACGATGTCATAATGAGGTATCGGGCTGTATAGATTTTTCATACATATCTAAAAGGATTTAAATATAAACCAATTCGAGGTAGAGCCATATGAACGAAAGATTAATGGAGTTTTTATTGCGCGACGAAGTAACCAGACTTTCTGGCGTCAAAAAACAAGTGTATGAATTCATCGTGAACGAAGAAGATTATCTTGCATCGAAGGCGGACACGGTCGATCAATTCATGAGATTGCTTGTAAAGCATTCACCGCCCAGGCTCGCTGCCCGCCATTTCAATATGCCCTACGGGGAAATCATTCGTTTCATGAATGAAATAGAAGATGAACTGAATGAGAGATTAGAGGAAAGATGCAAGAAAGTAAAATGGATGGACTTCACGGAAAAGGACCAACAGGCATTTGTGGAATATCATAGAAAGTTATATCTATTCGTAAATTAATAGGTTCATGAAAATGCCCCGGTATGAAAGGGCATTTTTTATTTGTTCGGAACCATTAAACGGGAACCCGCTATGAATGGACCATAATAGCAAGAATGAGGACGATTTGGAGCCGGATTGATTGTTAAAATGAGAACAAATAAATTTTAGGAGCAAATATTATGACTAACATAAAGGAATTCAATGAATTACACTTTTCGAAAGACCTGTTGATATTGGGGAATGCCTGGGATCTATTATCGGCCTTGATTCTCGAGAAATCAGGATTCAAGGCAATTGGAACGACAAGCTGTGGAATTGCCAACTCCCTTGGTCATTCTGATGGCGAATTGATTGATTTTGAAAGACATTTAGGTATCATTAAGCTTATTGCGGATAATGTGAAAATTCCCGTCACTGCGGATATTGAAGCAGGCTATGGTGAAGCCGCAGAAAAGATTGTCGATAATGTGTTAAGGACGGCAGACGTCGGTGTAGCCGGGATCAATATTGAGGATTCGCTCAAAAAACAAAAAGGGCTAAGAGATATATCCGAACACTGCAGCCTACTAGTAAAAATAAGAGAATCATTGGATAATAATGGGTATGAAGGTTTTTACATCAATGCTAGAACAGATACTTATTTTCAAAAAGAAAATCCTCTTCAGGAAACAATAAAGAGGGCAAAAGCGTATGTGGAGAGTGGAGCAAGCGGAATATTCATCCCTGGATTAACGAACCATGATGAAATAAAGGAAATCACTTTGAATATAGGTGCCCCCCTTAATGTATTATCTTTGCCTGGATTAACGAATGGTAAGGAGCTTGAAGAATTAGGCGTGAAACGTCTCAGCTTCGGAAATGCCCTATCCGATAAAGTCATTGCATTGTTAGAAAAAGATACAGCACGAATAGTAGAGCTAAATGACACCTCACATTTATATGGGAACTAAAACCTGAAAGGATGCGGAGTATAATGGCTGATGCTATCAATCTTTCCTTTGAAGAAATGTGGGAGAAAATCATTGCCTGTGACCCTAAATATGACGGATTATTCTTTACGGCTGTAAAGACTACAAAAATATACTGCCGCCCTTCATGCAGGTCAAGGAAGCCGAAAAAAATAAATGTGAAATTCTATCATGATATCGATGAAGTCGAAAAGGCTGGCTTCCGTGCTTGCAAAAGATGCCAACCGGAAGTTGATGATTCCCCGCAAATGCGAATTGTCAGAGATGTCATCGCTTTTCTGGTAAATCACTATAACCAAAAGGTGGAGTTAAAGGATATTGCCAACCATGTCGGTGTAAGTTCCTATTATCTGGAGCGGCTATTCAAAAAGGAAACAATAGAAACTCCCCGTTCCTATTTGGAAAAAATAAGAGTCGATAAAGCGGCATTCCTTCTAACAAGCACAAGTCTAACGAATCTCGAGATTTCCCTTGAAGTAGGATTCCAAAGCCCTTCGAACTTTTATAAGGTATTTCGCCGTTTGAAACATTGTTCTCCCAGTGAATATCGAAACATGTAGGAAAAGGGGAATTGAAAAAAATGGGGTGGGAGGCAGGCATCTGCTTCCTTCTATCTAGGAGGTCTTTATATGGGTGAATTATATAAATTAGATTATGAATCGCCGATTGGAATAATCGAGATATCAGGAACGAATGAGGTCATCTGTTCCATAATGTTCGCTGAAAGGGATATAAAGATAAATATTATGCAAGATCAAACGCCCAAGGTTTTGGTGGAGTGCTTTCGTCAGCTTGATGAGTATTTCAAAGGTGAACGCAGGGAATTTACATTTCCTTATTTACTTGAAGGGACCATCTTCCAAAAAAACGTGTGGAATGCCTTAACAGGAATCCTGTATGCTAACACGGGTTCGTATAAAGACATCGCCGTTACAATCGGTAATGAAAAAGCCATAAGGGCAGTAGGGAGCGCAAATGGCCGGAATAAGTTAAGCATCGTGATTCCTTGTCATCGGATAATAGGTTCAAATGGGAAATTAACCGGTTATGCGGGTGGCCTATGGAGAAAGGAATGGCTCCTTCAGCATGAAAGGAATTTTAAGTAGGATACTTGGCTCAACTTTATGGGAATCGCCAGGACCCAGTCAGAGTCAAAGCCATGAAAATAGCTTGAGTTTCACTCTCCATTGATGGAGGACACAGTTTTTTTATTTCAAGTTGCAGTTGATTGAAGAAATTCGCTCCCTTTCCGCCGACTGTCTGCCAAGCCTCCTCGACGCAAGCGTCTGTGGGGTCTTGGCTAACCAGTTATTCGGAAGGAGTGTCGCAAATTTCTTCAATCCAGTGAGTTTACCTGTAGATTTTTTCTAAAAAAACATTCCAGTTGATTGGAACGGAAAGCGCGTGCCTGGAGAGGAAATCAACGTTGTGATGAAGGTGAAGCTTTGGGCCAATTGGTCCTTGAACATCATTTATAATGGATTTCCCCGTCATTTGTTAAAACGTTCTTCGTTCCAAATGCATTGGGCATTCGCTTAACCCCTTTTGTCTACAAACTGAAAAACGGGAACTATACGACTGTATAGTTCCCGTTTTTTCTTGCTTTTAAGAAAGAATCAGTTGTGTGCCGGTCTCTTTAAAAGAAGAGATGAAATCATTATGTAAATGATTGTCAGTGATGACGTAATCGATTTTATCCAGTGGCGATATCCCGATGGTCACGTCTTTCCCGAACTTTGTGCTATCAGCGGCAACATAGACTTCTTGAGATAAATCAATGATTTTTTTCCGTGTATTCGCTTCTTCTAAATTATAGTCGGATATGCCTTTTTCAATGGTTATGCCGCTCGCGCAAATGAATGCTTTTGAAATATTCAACTCACTAAAGTTGAATAAGTAGTCAAATGCAACAATGGACTGTTCATTTCGCCTGACTTTCCCCCCAATGATCAAGATCTCGATATCGCTATGAATGAGCTCATTTACAACAGGGATCGAACTGGTTATCACCGTCAGTTTCTTTTTCTGTTTTATATATTTAGCGATTTGATAGGTTGTCGAACCACTATCGATATAAATGCAATCCCCATCGTCGATATACTCACTGCATTTTTGGGCGATGGTTTCCTTTTCTTCTAATTGACTGAACATCCGTTCATCTATTGTCGATTCTCCAAACTTCGATTGAACCAGCTTAACGCCGCCATAGATCTTTTCTATTTTTCCTTGCCTTGTAAGAAGGTTCATATCCCTTCTGATGGTTTCTATGGAAACTTGCAGTTCTTCAGTAAGCTCGGCAATCTTCATAACTTTTCTAATCGTTAATAATTCGATGATCTTCTTTTGCCTTTCAAGAGGAAGCATAAGTTTCACCCGCCTATTCTTCATATCTTTCTTCCTGATATTCATTTTAAGTGTACTGTGTACCATGAATATATTCAACAAGTAGATGATAAAAATATCACTAGTTGGTCAAGAGTTGGTATGAAGTTAGTAAAGAAGTGTTCAATATTTACAGAGTATTTACAAAAATCTCAAATTCGTTTTACAAACGGCTTTTATACTAAGGGTGTATTAAAGGAGGTGAACAGTTTGCTAAAATTACAAAATATTAGCAAGCAATTCGATGGAAAATCAGTTTTGGATAATATAAATCTTGAAATTAAAACGGGGGAGATCGTTTCACTATTAGGACCAAGTGGAAGCGGCAAAACTACTTTATTACATATAATTTTGGGCTTGACGGGTATCAATCATGGGAAAATCATTTTCAATGATGCCGATTTGAGTAACGTGCCCATGAAAGACAGGGGATTTAATATCGTTTTTCAAGATTACGCTCTTTTCCCTCATTTAAACGCCTATGAAAATATCGTTTATGGATTGAGGAACAGGAAGGGATCCATTTCCAAGGAAGAGCTTCAGGAATACATCGATTTCCTGGAATTGACACCGCATTTGAAAAAAAGGATCAGCGAATTATCCGGGGGGCAGAAACAAAGGGTTTCGATTGCAAGGACTCTTGTAATGAAACCGAAGATCCTATTACTTGATGAGCCACTGAGTGCTTTGGATGGTGTGATCAAGGAATCGATAAAGGAGCGCATCAAATCCATTGCCCGGGAATATAAGCTGACTACAATCATAGTGACACATGACCCGGAAGAGGCTTTGACGATGTCCGATAAAATTTTGATCATTAATCAAGGGAATATTTCTCAATTTGGATCACCACAAGAGATCATCAATCAGCCAGCCAATGATTTTGTTAAGCAATTCATTCTTAAGCAACTGGAGATCAAGAGAGAAAATATTTATAACTTATTCGGTGAAAAGTATGCCTGATGTAAAACCGGCAATGAGAGTCATATATATACCTATCTTACTGCTATTTACCGCTTTTCTTTTTTTGCCGCTTGGCACATTGTTCGTCCGTTCATTTGAATCGGCTGATGGAATAAATCTCTCGAATTATCTAACGGTGCTTTCAAATGCAGAGCTGATGAAGTCATTTGGAAACAGCGTGAAAGTGTCGGGTCTCACAGCCGTCATTACGACCGTTTTAGCCTTTTTAATGGCCTATTCCATCCATTGCACACAGGTTTATAGGCCATTAAAAAGTGTAATTAAAACAGGGATTCTAATTCCGATGCTGCTGCCGACAATCACATTCGGGTTTGCGATCATCTACTCTTTCGGCAATCAAGGGATCATAACGAAGATTTTTGGAAGGAATCTATTCGATATATACGGATTTAATGGATTATTGATAGGTTATGTGATTTATACATTGCCATCAGCTTTTCTTCTCATTAATAATTCCTTCAAGTATATGGATAAAAAGTTCATCATCGTTTCAAAATTAATGGGTGACGGAACGATAAGAAGTTTCATGAATACGATTATACGGCCATTGGCGGGAACTTTGGGTGGAGCTTTTGTACTTTCCTTCATCTTGAGCTTTACCGATTTTGGGATACCGGCTTCAGTCGGCGGTACTTACTCCGTTGTTGCGACGCAACTGTATCAAGTCATGCTAGGTTCAATCCCTGATTTCAATAATGGTGCAGTGATTGCCATTCTCATGCTCATTCCGGTAGTATTCAGTGTTTTCCTATTAAACTATCTCGAAAAACTGAACTTTCATTATGATAAGTTCAGCGATATCGAATTGACGCAGCACAAAGGGAGGGATATATGTTTTGGGGGTATCTCGCTGCTGGTCTTAATAGGGATGTTTTCAGTATTTGCGGTCATGTTCATTGCACCATTTTTAACAAGTTTCCCTTACGACCTCTCGTTCACCTTAAAGCACTTTATCGACACATTCCAATCGGGCGATTTAACGGCAGTCTATAGGAACTCCTTATTCGTCGCCTTGATGACGGCCGTACTGGGAACGTTCATCGCCTTTAGCTCGGCTGTTCTGAATGTCCGGACGCCCCTTAAGGGGAAATCGTCAATCGATGTCATTTCGATGTTGACGAATACAGTTCCGGGAATGGTGTTAGGTTTATCTTATTTGCTGCTGTTCAACGGCAGCAGCTGGAAGGGGACCTTTGCCATCATCATTCTATGTAACATGGTCCATTTCTTTACGACACCCTATTTAATGGCGAAGAACTCTTTATCCAAAATGAACCCTGCCTGGGAAACCACCGGGAATCTATTGGGGGACAGCTGGATCAGGACAATCTATCGAGTCATCCTGCCTAACTCGGCATCCACTGTCATCGAGATGTTCAGCTACTATTTCATCAATAGTATGGTGACGATCAGCGGAATCATCTTTTTGGTCACCGCCCAAACCACATTGGTGGCCAGTAAAATTAAAGAGCTTCAGCACTTTGCCAAATTCAATGAAATATTCATCCTGTCTTTACTTATCTTTTTTACAAATCTACTCGTGAAGCTGCTTTGTGATCATTATCAAAAACGACAATTCAAACATTAATGAGGGGGATATTATGTTTAAAACGATGAAGATAGCCTTACTGTCTCTAGTAGCTTTAGGTTTGGTATTTGTATTGGTGGGCCGTAACAGCGGCAAAGCGGATGAGGAAAAGGTGGTCATTTATACGAATGGTGATGAAGAAGCCACTTCAGCAATGGAGACTTCCCTGAAAGATGCCGGATACGAAGGGAAATATGTCCTTCAATCATTAGGCACATCTGAATTAGGAGGGAAACTGCTGGCAGAAGGCGCTGAAATCGAGGCTGATGTCGTGACGATGAGTTCCTATTTCATCGAAAGTGCACAAGAACAGCACTCCATGTTTAAGGACCTGTCATTCAGTACAAAGGCATTGGAACAACATCCATCCTATTATACGCCAATTTTAGCAAATACCGGTTCCGTTTTTGTGAATACGGAAGTTCTCAAACAAAAAGGCCTGCCGATGCCGACCACGATTAAGGACTTAACAAAGCCGGAATATAAAGGGCTCGTTTCAATTCCTAACATCCTGGACTCTTCAACTGGGTGGCTGTTAGTTCAAGCAATTATCAGTCAATACGGTGACGCAGAAGGGAAAAAGGTTCTCCATGACCTAATAGCAAATAGCGGTCCGCATCTTGAAAGCTCAGGTTCAGGTCCAATCAATAAAGTGCAAGCAGGGGAAGTGGCTGCCGGTTTTGGTTTACGCTACCAGGCTGTGATGGCTAAAGAGGCCGGCTTACCGATCAAGTTTGTCGATCCGATTGAGGGGAATTTCTCCTACACGGAATCCGTAGCTGTCGTGAATAAAAATAATGAAGCTAAAACAAGTTTAGCGATGAAAATGGCAGAAACGATCAGTAAAGATGCTAGAGAAGAACTGTTGAAACATTACCCGGTCGCACTTTATGAAGGTGAAAAGGTGACGGAAAAGAACAAACCGGCCCACCCTAAGAAATTCAAGCAGCCACTAACGGTCGAATTATTAAAACAGCATCAAGAGTTCTTTAAATCAGCACAATGATAAATACAGTGAGGAGTGAAGGAAAATGAATACATATAAACTTTTAACGCCTGGACCGCTGACCACTACTAGTACGGTGAAACAGGAAATGCTTGTTGACCGCTGTACATGGGAAAATGATTATAAAGAAATCACGCAAAAAATCAGAGCCCAGCTTCTTGAATTGGCATATGCTGCAAACGGGGAATATTCGGCTGTACTTATGCAGGGGAGCGGATCGTTTGTTGTGGAATCTGTGCTGACGACTGCACTTTCAAAATCCGATAAAGTGCTGATCATAACGAATGGCGCATATGGAAAAAGGATTGTGAAAATGGCCGAGTGCATCGGACTGAATCATGTGGAATATGGCGTAGAGTACAATGAATTTCCAAAGGAGACTGAAATCCGGAACATTTTACTGGATGATAGTGACATCACACATATTGCAATGGTTCATTGTGAAACGACGACAGGGATTTTAAATCCGATAGAAATGGTTTCGAAGATATCAAAGGAACAAGGGAAAACCTTGATCATTGATGCGATGAGCAGCTTTGGCGGAGTGGACATGAATGTACCTGAACTCGAAATTGATTATTTGATCAGCAGTGCAAATAAATGCATTCAAGGAATCCCTGGTTTTGGTTTCGTCATTGCGAAGCTTGATAAATTGTTGGCATGTGAAGGCAATGCCCGCAGTTTGTCCCTGGATTTATATGATCAGTGGAAAGAGATGGACAAGGATGGGAAATGGCGTTTCACATCCCCGACACATGTAGTGGCCGCGTTTGCTAAAGCGTTGGAAGAATTAACGGAAGAAGGCGGCATTCCAGCCAGATTCGCCCGCTATAAAAATAATAATGATAGGCTGAGGGAGCTGATGGGTAAATTGGGCATTCATGCGTATATCTCACCTGATAAACAATCGCCCATCATTACAACCTTCCTTTTTCCTGATGAAACCTTTGATTTTGGGGACTTCTACAATTTCATCAAAGAGAGGGGTTACGTAATATACCCCGGAAAGCTGACTGACATAGATACATTCCGAATCGGCAATATTGGTGAAATCCATGAAGAAGATATCGAGGAACTTGGCAGGATCGTAGAAAAATATATGAAAGTGGTGACAGTATGAATAAGGTAGAGGGAATCATTTTGGATTGGGCTGGAACAGCTGTGGATTTTGGATGTTTTGCACCAGTGAATGTTTTTGTGGATATATTTAAGAATGCTGGACTGGACGTGACGATGGAAGAAGCCAGAGCGCCGATGGGCATGCTGAAAATCGACCATATTCGTGCGATGCTGACCATGCCAAGGATATCTTCGTTATGGGAAGAACAATACGGAAGGCCATTCAATGAGGAAGACGTTGAAAAACTATATGCTGAATTCGAACCGGCATTGATGATGTCATTGGCAGATTATACAGATCCCATTCCAGGGGTTATCGAGACAGTGGAAGCGCTAAGAAATCGAGGCCTGAAGATTGGGTCTACAACGGGTTATACGGATACAATGATGGAGGTCGTCGTACCAAATGCTTTGAAGAAAGGGTATCGGCCCGATTTCCATGTCACCCCGGATGCAACCCACTCGATTGGAAGGCCTTATCCTTACATGATATATCGGAATATGGAAGAATTGAAGTTAACCGCATCATGGAAGGTAGTGAAGGTAGGAGATACCGTTTCCGATATGCAAGAGGGAGTCAATGCTGGTGTATGGTCGGTCGGAATCGTTGTCGGAAGCTCCGAGATGGGATTGAGTCTGAATGAGTATACTAGTTTACCAGAACGAGAGAAACAAAACCTCATCTCTAAAACGGCAAACACCTTTATGCAAAACGGGGCAGACTTCACCATCAAAACGATCGAGGAACTGCCTGAACTCATAGATCGGATCAACCTTCTTATAACAGAAGGGAAAAGACCTCATTCAAGCTAACATTAGTGCAAGAAAAGTGCAGCATCTTTCATCCTTGAGTAGGAATGAAGGATTGCTGCACTTTTTTCGCTTGCCTGAACATCATTACATGGCTTATTTTCAAACTTATTCATTACGTTTTTTTTTTGAAATTACTTTCACTGCTTATTGTAAAAAGTGAAAAAAGAGTGTACCATTAAATGAGAATGATAATCAATAACAATTGATTACCGGGGAGTGGACGTAAATGGAACAGCAAGATTTATTTGATGTAACGGTTATTGGGGGAGGGCCAGCAGGCCTTTACTCCACTTTTTATAGCGGACTTAGAGAAATGAAAGTTAAACTGATTGAATACCAGCCAAGGCTAGGCGGGAAAATTCATGTCTATCCGGAGAAAATGATTTGGGATGTAGGAGGGCTGACACCCACAACTGGGGAAAAATTAATTGAGCAGCTAGTGGAGCAAGGTTTAACATTCAATCCAACAGTCGTCTTGAATGAAAAAGTGGAATCCATCACACGCAATGAAAAAGGTATCTTCGTTTTACATACGGCTTCTGGTCAAATGCACTTTTCCAAGACGATCATTGTCGCGGTTGGCGGCGGAATCCTGAATCCGCAAAAGTTGGAAATAGACGGGGCAGAAAGGTTTGAAGTCTCCAATTTAAACTATACTGTTAAGTCTTTCAATCGATTCAAGGATAAGACGGTGATCATTTCAGGCGGCGGGAATTCTGCTATAGACTGGGCAAATGAATTGGAGCCCATCGCCAAAAAGGTGTATCTGACATATAGGAAAGATAGTTTAGCGGGTCATGAATCACAGGCAAGGCAATTGATGGAAAGCTCTGCTGTTTGTTTCTTGAATACGACGATTACAAAACTGATAGCATGCGCTGACCATGAATCAATTGAACATGTTGAACTGACGAATCACGCAACGGGAGAGGTTTCTTACTTGCCGATCGATGAGGTCATCATCAATCATGGTTATGAGCGTGATACATCGCTGCTTCGAAATAGTAAAGTGGATATAGCCATAGCCGACAATTATTATATTGAAGGTACTTCTGCAAGTGAATCCTCGATGGACGGAATATACGCTGCCGGTGATATCCTAAAGCATGAAGGGAAATTGAACCTGATTGCAGGTACTTTTCAAGATGCAGCAAATGCCGTAAACAAAGCAAAGCAATATATCCAGCCTGACGCTCACGGAGTGGGGATGGTTTCTTCCCATAATGAAATCTTTAAAAAGCGCAACAGGGAAATGATCAAGGAAATGATGAAACCGGCTGGGGTACTTTAAAGGGGAAATAAAAGCTCCAGGGCCTCATGGGCCCTGGAGCTTTAGCACTTATAGAGATTCTTTGATGACCTTCTTGTAATGGAAGACGGATAGGATCCCGAAGATCGAATACAATGCCGTGTATAATGCCATAACGATGATCATCGGTGTCCAAACTTCGGTCCCGAATAAGAACCATCCTGATTGGACTGCGAAATAACTGTGAAGCAGCCCGACGACTAAAGGAATGCCGAAATTGAAAACTTGTTTTGCTTGGATTCCTCTTAACAAGTCACCTCGTGTGAATCCTAGTTTCCTTAAGATGGTGTAATTGGATTTTTCACCTTCACTTTCATCCATTTGCTTGAAATAGAGGATGCAACCGGATGTGATGAGGAAGGTTAATCCCAAGAAGGCGACGATGAACATGATAAGGCCCATATTCTTCTTCTGGTTGTTGAACATTTCCATTTGGGAATCATTTACATGTTCTTCTTTGAAACTCATTTTATTGAATAGATCATTCGCCTTTTCAAGTTCAGCTTCATCCTTCACATCAATGCCGATATTTACAGATGAAACCTTTTGGATTTTCGGGTCGATATCCTTTTTCAAACGGTCGAATATCGTTTGGTCTACAATGGCAACGGGCATTCCGCCACTCGTGAAGTAATAGGACAGGATACTATCATCATTCAATCCCATGTATGTTTGCGGAATCACTTCGTGTTTGCCCTTCAGTTCAATCTTTCCGGAATCCTTCAAGGACATGACCTTCTCCATCATATTACTGTATCCGCTGAAAAGGGTCTCATCTTCGGCGAGGTTGATTCCTTTAACAGCTTCATCACTGATGACGGGAACGGTCATGATATCCGGATCGAAGTTCACTCCTTCCAGGCTGGTTTCCATTATTTCCTTTACATTGACATCCACTTGAATGACATCGATCACTTTTTCGTCATAATCAATTTTACTGTCTGATAATGTTTTCTTGAATGCATTTGCATCTTCCGTATCCGTCATCGAAAAATCGGTGGGGATATAGGTTTGTGCACTCTTCTCCGCTGAGTAGTAGGAGATATAGCTTAATGATAATAATCCAATCGCCAGAGCGGAAACGGTCGTGATGATCGTCAATAATACCGCATTCGATTTCATCCGGAACATGATGGATGAAAGGGACAATACTTCATTGATGTTCAAATAGCCATTTTTCTTTTTACGGACGATATTAAAGATAAAGCTTACGGATCCTTTATAGAATAGGTAGGTACCGATGATGACGGTTGCCAAAATGAAGACCATGGCCATAAAAAGCTCGGTCATCTCTGAAAAAGCTCCATCGAATAATTTGGATGAGACGACATAGCCGGCAATGATCAGGATGATTCCGAATATCCCGATGATCATTTCGAACATCGAAACCTTTTTCACTTTTCCTTCCGTCATTGAAGTCACTCTAAATAATGAAAGAATGGTCTGCCTTTTAATGAAGGCATAATTCATCAACATGATGAAAAGATAGATGGCGCTAAAAACAAGAATGGTCTGAACAAGCGGCTGAAAAGAAAATTGTAGGGTCGCGATCGCCTGGACACCCATTATTTTAAATAGTATCATGATGATCAATTTTGATGCAGCAAACCCTACAAAGATTCCCAGGAATACGGAACAGAAATACAAGATCAGGTTTTCCACACTCAGGATACGGAATATCCTGTTCTTGGTCATGCCTATCAATTGAAATAAACCAATTTCCTTACTGCGTCTTTTTATGAAAATGCTATTGGCATATAAAAGGAATATGGAAACAATCGCAACAAGCAGGATCGATGCAGCCTTGATGGAGGCGGCCCCTTTCACCGTACCCTCCACTTCATCCAGCGATGGGTCATATTGCAAGGTGACAAAGGCAAAATAAAGAGAAGCGCTGAAGACCAGGGCAAACACATACAGATAATAGTTCTTCAGATTCTTCTTCAGATTTCGAAAGATGAGTTGATTAATGCTCATTTTGAACCCCTCCCAATACACCTTGTGTTTTCATGATGTCCTTGAAGAAGGTTTGTCTGGATTGTTCCCCTTTATTCAATTGTGTATATATTTGTCCATCTTTAATGAAAATGACTCGGCTGCAATAACTGGCCGCCACTGGATCATGAGTTACCATGATGATGGTCGCTTTGCGCTTTTGATTCATTTCACTCAATTTGTTCAGTAAATCGGAAGCTGATTTGGAGTCAAGCGCCCCAGTCGGTTCATCCGCAAAAATGATGCTTGGATCATGGATGAAGGCCCGTGCTGCAGACGTACGCTGTTTTTGACCGCCGGAAATTTCATTTGGGTATTTATCTTTCACTTCATATATGCCCAGTTCCTTCGCCACGGCATCAAACTTTTGTGCCGCTTCATTAGGGGGTGTTTTTGTAATGGATAAGGGCAGAAGGATATTTTCTTTGACGGTCAGTGTGTCCAATAAGTTATATTCCTGGAAGATGAAGCCTAGATGGTTCTTCCGAAATTCGGCCAACTGCTTTTCCTTCATCCCTGAAATCACTTTTCCATCGATTGTAATGGTGCCGTTGCTGATTTTATCGATCGAGGAAAGGACATTAAGCAAAGTCGTTTTTCCTGAACCGGATGCACCCATGATACTTACGAATTCACCTTCTTGTATGCTTATATCAAGACCCTTTAATACTTCTTGTTTATTGAATTTATTACCATAGCTTTTATGGATTTTTTTTGCTTCTAATATATTCATTTGGATACACTCCTTTTTTTCTATATCCTCATTATAAAAGGCCGTGAATTTCTTTTCCTTCGTTTGGACGAACAAAGAATAAAAGCATGTGACACTTTTGTCACATGCTTGTGATATTCACGAAATCATTTCTTTTTGGGAAGGTCAAGATAAAGGTCGTTCCGGTTCCAAGCTCTGATTTCACGTCAATGGAGATGAATAGGGACTCGGCTGCATTCTTTGTTAAATATAAGCCCATGCCAGTTGCCGCAGTGTCACGATGATTTGTTGTGGAAGTGAATCCTTTATCAAATATGCGGGATAAATCCTTTGGATCGATGCCCCGTCCAGAATCCTTCACTTCAAGAACCGTTTGTCCAGCCTGTTCATGGCTATATATCGCGATATCCGAGTTTTCACTGTATTTAATGGAGTTGGTCAGGAGCTGCCTCATGATGAAGGCCAGCCATTTGGCATCGGTAAGCACTTCGGTTACATCCAATTGTATGTCGAAGCCGATCCCTTTTTGAATGCACCATGATTGCAGCGTTTTAATCTCATCAAAGATTATTGTTTCCAAATCGGTTTTCTCTATATACAAATCATTTTTGATGAAAGGCAAGCGCCCTTGGTGGAGCTGCTGATCAAGAAGCAGGTGAATGCGCAGCCACTCATAAGTCAAATGTGATTTCAGCAATTCATCATCCAAACGGTCAATCATTAAATGCATCGCCGTTAATGGTGTCTTCACTTCATGAATCCAAGTTAATAATTCATCCTTCTCCTGCTCTAAAGTCATTTGACCAATTGATGCGGACTGCTTCAATATTTCGGTTTGGTTCATGATGCTGTTTTCTATGATTTTTTCGAAAGGGCTTTCTGGTTCGGCTATATTCGTAATATCCAGGTTGTCTTCCCGCGCTTCTAAACTTTTATAAAAATAGGTTTCTTTTTTATAGCGGAATATCAAAAATATAATGAATATGAGCAATGATAAAAAAACAATATACAGTATGGGCATTAACGGAATGGCCGAATCAAGATAAGCGACAAAGATAATGAATAGATGAAGAAGTATGTAGAATATGATCCAGCTGAGCCTTTCCACGAGATATTTCCTGATCATGCATTTGCCTCTTCTACGGCGATATAACCCTGTCCAACCTTCGTTTCGATGAAATGTCCTAAACCCAGTTCATCCAATCTCTTTCGTAAACGGTTCACATTCACTGTAAGGGTGTTATCGCTTATGAAACGTTTGTCATCCCATAAGCTGTTGATCAATTCTTCGCGGCTTACGATCTTGTTTTTCTGTTCAATGAGCTTTTTCAAGATGAAAATTTCATTTTTCGTCAATTCGATTGTGCCAGTCCCGGCCGATACCGTGTTCTTCTCGTAATCCACAGTTGCGCCGCACCAGGTTTTCAATTCGACCTTTTCGGTATTGTAATTATAGACACGGCGCAGGGTGGCCTGTATCTTTGCGATGAGTACATCGAAATGAAAAGGCTTCTGGATAAAATCATCAGCTCCAAGCTGCATGGACATCACCATGTCGGTAGGATGATCACGTGAAGATAAAAAGATGATGGGAACATTGGAATGGGACCGGATCATTCTGCACCAATGAAACCCATCGAACTTCGGCAACTGTATATCAATGATGACCAAATCAGGTTTTATTTCCGTGAATTCCTGAACCACTTTACTAAAATCGCCGATTCCGTATATATCATAAGACCATTGCGCCAATCTATCTTTAATTTCATTGAATAACGTCGTATCATCTTCTATCAATAGTAGTTTAAACAAGGGGGTCACCGCACTTTCCAGCTTTTTCTTAAAAGTATATAGTAAAAACTCTATAGGTTCTAGAGGAAGGGAGGAACAGGAGCTATAATAGACTCCGGTTGTGTGTAAACCATTATTATATTAGAATTGACAATAACGAATGGAGGAAGTGAATTTATGGCTGATTTTCCTAATTGCCCTGCATGTGATTCAGAATATACATACGAAGATGGAAGTCTTTTTGTTTGCCCGGAATGCGCCCATGAGTGGGCGGTGGAAGCGGAAACGGAAAATGGTGATCAAAAGAAGATTATCAAGGATGCTAATGGAAATGCCTTGAACGATGGTGATACCGTTACGGTAATCAAGGACCTTAAAGTGAAAGGGAGCTCATCCGTCTTAAAAATGGGAACTAAAGTCAAAAGCATCCGTCTAGTTGATGGAGATCATGATATTGATTGCAAGATTGATGGTTTTGGTGCAATGAAATTAAAATCCCAATTCGTTAAAAAGATATAATTATTATAAAAAACGGCCTAATCCATTGATTAGGCCGTTCTTTTTTACGTTTAATGATTCCTTCTTAATAAACTTTGTCACCGTTAAAGATAGAGTTCTTAACGACGACATAATCCACATTCCGGATCGCTTCCAACTTGGTTCCGCCGGCATATGAAATGGAAGACTGAAGGTCTTGTTCCATTTCCTTCAACGTATCTTCCAAAGATCCTTTGTGCTCGACATACATCTTTTTACCTTCAACGTTTTTCTTCTCACCTTTTTGAAATTCAGAAGCTGAACCAAAGTATTCTTTAAAGGCCTTTCCATCTTTCTCGATCGTTTGCCCTGGAGATTCTTCATGTCCAGCAAATAGTGAGCCGATCATGACCATGGAAGCTCCAAATCTAACTGATTTAGCAATATCACCGTTCGTGCGAATGCCGCCGTCAGCTATGATTGGTTTGCTTGCCGCTTTTGCACACCAGCGAAGTGCAGCTAGCTGCCAGCCGCCCGTTCCAAATCCAGTCTTGATTTTAGTGATGCAAACTTTCCCTGGCCCGATGCCAACCTTTGTCGCATCCGCACCGGCATGTTCCAATTCCCGAACCGCTTCAGGAGTTCCCACATTTCCTGCAATGACAAAACTTTCAGGTAAATGTTTTTTAATATGCTGTATCATCTTTATCACGGCATTGGAATGGCCGTGTGCAATATCTATAGTAATGTATTCAGGTACAATGTTGTCAGCCGATAATTGTTCAATGAATCCGTATTCTTCTTCTTTAACGCCTACACTGATGGAAGCGATCAATTCTCGTGAATGCATATCTTTAATGAAAGTCAGTCGTTTTTCTGGCTCAAAACGGTGCATTACATAGAAGTAACCGTTTTCAGCTAAGTAAATGGCAATCTTTTCATCAATGATCGTTTGCATATTGGCAGGTACTACAGGTAACTTGAATGTATGTTTACCCAATGTAACGGATGTATCACACTCAGAACGACTATTTACTACACATTTTGCAGGAATTAATTGAATATCTTCATAATCAAACACGTTTTCCATGTTATGCACCTCTATATACGAATATTTTTATCTTTAATTATTAAAATTGTTCGCCCAATAGGTAATGTACATCATTTTTGACAGTAAGTCAAAATTTTTAATGGTTTTATTTTGATTTTTTTTCAGTTTGATGGAAAATCCGCTACAGGGCAGGAAGCTGAAAAAGGCGAACGAACATGATTTCTCTTGCCAACATTTTTTTTGTGGGTTTGTAAAATGGGAACGTTGATTTCCTCTCCAGGCACTCGCTTTCCGCGGGCGGTCCGGGAGCCTCCTAGGCGCTTTTGCGCCTGTGGGGTCTCCCTTGGACGCGTATCCCCGCAGGAGTCTCGCACCTTCCGCTCCAATCAACTTTGTTTTTATGTACAAACTAGATAATCATTGTTTGCCAACATTTTTTTTTTGGGTTTGTAAAATGGGAACGTTGATTTCCACTTCAGGCACTCGCTTTCCGCGGGCGGTCCGGTAGCCTCCTCGGCGCTTTTGCGCCTGTGGGGTCTCCCTTGGACTCGCTTTTCCCGCAGGAGTCTCGCGCCTTCCGTTCCAACCAACTTTGTTTTTGTGTACAAACTAGATAATCATTGTTTGCCAACATTTTTTTTGTGGGTTTGTAAAATGGAAACGTTGATTTCCCCTCCAGGCACTCGCTTTTCTTTATGTTGTCACCTAATGGGAAGGGTCTCATCCCGAATCTACATTAAGACAAGGTTATCCTTCATGTTTTTTACAGTAATTCTTAATGGATTGAAAATTCTTAATGGATTGAAGAAATTTGCGACACTCCTGCCGAATAACTGGCTAGCCGAGACCCCGGTGACGCTTGCGTCGAGGAGGCTTGGCAGACAGTCGGAGGAAAGGGAGCGGATTTCTGAAATCAACTCGGATGTTTTTAAGAAAGAAAAAACTGAAGGCGGTCTCATCCCGAACCTAGATTAAGACAAGGTTATCCTTCACGTTTTTTACAGTAATCCTTAATGGATTGAAGAAATTTACGACACTCCTGCCGAATAACTGTCTAGCCGAGACCCCGGTGACGCTTGCGTCGAGGAGGCTTGGCAGACAGTCGACGGGAAGGAATGAATTTCTGAAATCAACTCGGATGTTTTATTTTCTGTTGCCTTAAATTTTCACCAAACTATATGGCTTTTGCACTTTTACGTTTTTTTACATCTTCTTAACGGGACCGACATGGCACTAAGTTAAAATGATGATGGGTAACGAATAAGAATGGGGGGGATTGGCATGAAGGTTGAATTACATTGTCATACGAACATTTCAGATGGTTCCAGTTCTTTTGAAGAACTATTGGAGGTTGCAAAAAGGGAGAGCATTGGCCATTTAGCGATTACGAATCACGATACAACGATGAGATTGCATGAGATGGTGGAACGGGGAAAGGAAATAGGAATTGAAATCATCCCTGGTATAGAAGTTTCTGGTTATGACTTTGCAAGAGGAAGGCGTGTACATATTTTGGGTTATTTTGTTGAGCCTGGTCATAAGGCACTTGAGGAGCTATGTAATCCACTGATTCATAAGAGGAATGCAGCTTCTGAAAAAATGGTGGAACGGCTGATTCATGCAGGATATCGAATAACTTGGGATCAGGTTTCTAAATTCAAGGGAGGAACCGGCGTTTATAAACAGCATATTATGCTGGCACTAAGGGAATCGGGGTATACGGATTCTATCTATGGAGATTTGTATAAGAAGATCTTCAGTCGCGGCCAAAATGGAGAAGAGCCAGGCATTGCTTTCATTCCTATGGAGTATGTGGATGCCATCCTTGCTGTGAAGGCGATACGTGCTGCCGGGGGCGTTCCGGTCCTTGCTCATCCTGGACAATACGGGAGCTTCGAAATGATTCCTGATCTTGTAGAAGCAGGGCTTGAAGGGATTGAGGTTCTTCATCCGCATCATGGTCATGAAGAAGAGGAAAGAGCGATTTCATATGCAGATCAATATAATCTCATTAAGACAGGAGGTTCGGATTTTCATGGGGATTATGGGGAGAAGCCGATTCGGCTTGGCAGTATGAGCCCTGGAAAGGAATGTGTGGATGCTTTGAAATTAAGGAAAAAAAGCATGTCCATTAATGATGTGGTATTGAAAAATATCGATTTATGAAGCCAGGAAATTTTGCTGTGAAAGCGACCTGATGCAGGATGCTGTAATGAAAAGGTCCATAAAAAAATATTCCCTTTCGTTCTGGTATTTGACCAGGACTTTTTTTTTTACAAGAAAATCATGGCTTCGCAACACAAATCGAAAGGAAGCTTAAAGTATCATCTTGATGCTAGAATTGGGAAATATGGGTTCTGCCCATCTATCAATTTGGTGCATCCCCGACAGAACGTTCGTTTCATAGAATGCATGAAAGAAGACCACAAAATGAAGTGGTCTCTTTGTTTGGAAGTCGATTTAAATGTTGTCAATGTCATGAAATGCTTATATAAGGGCGGACTTTATTTCTTGTATCTGTTTGATATGCCTTTGTTCATGTAAGGATAATAATTCAATCCATTGATCCAATGAGAGGTCCCCGAACAGAGGATGCTTGGCTTTCTTTCTATTTAACAAGATATCTGAATTCATATCATAAAGAACCTGTAATAATCGATCCCTTGATTCTCCCAGCAAATCCATAAGGCTCGATAATTGAAATGGGGTTGAAGAGGGTGAAACGATGTCAGGGGCTACGAATTTCTTTGTCCTATTAGTTACCAGGTAAATGTTTTTTTGAATGATATTATTAAAATCCCTTTCCCGAATGCCATTTGCTATAGCTTCTGTAAAAACCTGTTCCGTAAGATATAAATGATGGCAAATTTGGGCGATGCCCCATACTTCAGGTGCTGGCTTATGGTGGAGCATTTTTTCATCCAACTCCGTAATTTCCTCTATTAACTGTTTTCTTGATTCGAATAGCAAATCATACTCGATATAATTCATGAGAACTCCCCTTTTGTGACACCCCATATGAAAGCATCACTGAATTTTTGATATAGGAAAAAACAAAGGGATATCTGACTGCATAAAGAATGCAAAAAAACTAAGGTGATACGATATGGAATTTATTAAAAAACACAATGATTTCAAAAGGATCATGATTTTAATTCAATGATGGAATATGAATGTGATTGCAGGGGTGTGATACTATACTATGCATTTAAGGAAGGTTTCTATTTGGGAAAAATCGTAAAAGGTATGTCGCATTGTACAAAAAAGCATGTTTCAAGTGTAAGACATTGGTTCAAGGATTGGCTTTTATGTTATCTTGAGGAAGAGATGCAGAGCTGAAGTCAGGTCTGTACTTCCAGGGACTACATTTTTTCTGGAGCTTTGATACCCTATCATGCCTATGCAAAAAAGTTAAGTTTATGCCTGCTTAGAATGTTTCGCTTCATTTACAAGAATGCGACGTCTAGGGCTTCCTCTGATGAGCAGGAAAATGTAAGTTGGCATCCAAAGGGAAAAGAAACTAAAAGAAGCTGGACATTGGAATTGATTATATCTGAATTATAGCACAGTTAATATTTTCCTAGAAATGATTATATGAAAAAAGACGGAAGGTTTACACATCGTCTTTTTCCTTTTTATATTTGATAGACTATCAAGAGAAAAGTTGCTAACGCAATGGGGAGCTTATAAACTGAGGATGGACAAAATGGACGAGGATGGTGAATGACAATGGCTAAAACAATAGTAGAAAAACTGAATTTACATAAATATGAAAGGGTGGCAGTCTTGAATCTGCCAGCTGGGGCGGATTATTTAGCAGAGCTGCCGGATTACGATACAGAGCTTACTGAAAATGCCTATGATCTTATATTTGCTTTTGTATTGGATATGGATTCTTTAAAAGGAATCGTGGATAAGGTGATCGAGAATAATCATTTGAGTAAAAACGGCTATATTTATTTGGCTTACCCCAAGAAAGGTAATAAAGAATATGCTACATATATTCATCGTGATGATCTGATGCAAGGCCTTGGTGCGGATGATGATGGCTATGTTGGCCCGAGTGACCTGAAGTTTGCACGTATGGTCGGGTTGGATGATGTCTTTACGGTAGTCGGACTGAAAGAAGATTCGAAAAATAGGAACCGTCCATCTACTAAAGCAAGCCAATCAGTAGATGATTATATCGAAATGATTTCCGAAATTGAGAAAGATTTGCAGGATTCTCCTGATTTGCTTGCGTTCTATCAATCACTTACCCCGGGGTATCGTAAGGATTGGGCCCGTTACGTGTATAGTGCAAAACAAGAGGCTACTCAAGTGAAACGGCGCAAGGAAATGAAAACGATTTTAGGAGAAGGTTACAAGAGCAGGGATCTATATCGAAGAAATAAATGAGGGTGGGGAATGTTCTTCCATTCTCTTTTTTTCATGTTCTGTTCATCCTATCAAAAGCATATACTAGACCGAATCCGAACTTAAATCGTAATAATTTTGATTTGCGAGGTGACAGAATATGCTTTTGAAACGATACACGGGAAATTTGCTGTTAGTGATGCTGCTGTTTTCGATGCTGGCATTCTTTTTCCTAGGCGATGTATTCATTCCCGAAGCGCTTGATTTCTCGGGCTACCCGGTGCTTCACTCTGTGTTCGTCGTGTTTTTGGGATTGTTTTTAGAATCGATTCCTTTCCTGTTCCTGGGGGCCATTGCCTCATCGTTCATCCAGTTGTTCATCAGTGAGGAAATCATTCAGCGGATGATACCAAAAAGACCCCTGACGGCCATTTTTGCTGCGATAGGGGCGGCGCTGGTCATTCCGGTTTGCGAATGTGCAATCATCCCGGTCGTCCGGAGATTGATCCAAAAGGGTGTCCCGGTCCATGCAGGTGTGGTCTTGCTCGTAACTGCCCCAATATTGAATGTCATCGTGTTCGGCTCAACTTATTATGCGTTCCAAAATAATCCGGCCATTCTATATGGAAGAATCATTCTTTGTGTCCTGACGGCCATAATTGCAGGTTTATTCATTCATATATTCAGCACGAAAGATGTGGTGAAAGAGGAGAGGCTGGAACTGGTACACGGGCATGAACATGATCTTCAGTCCAGTAAATGGACAAGCTTCATGGAACATACTTCACAGGAGTTTTTTATGGTCGGCAGATACTTTATCATCGGGGCCTTGTTTGCCAGTGTATTTCAAGTGTTTATGGATCGGTCCGTAATGGCCGGTATTGGTCAGGCGCCAATAAAAGGCACGGCATTGATGATGGGAATTGCATTTTTGCTTTCACTCTGTTCATCAGCCGATGCATTCGTTGCTGCCTCCTTTTCCCATAGCTTTCTGCCAGGCTCCATACTCGGTTTCCTTGTATTTGGTCCCATGCTGGATTTGAAAAATGTCCTGATCATGATGTCCTGTTTTAAACGGAGCTTCGTCGTCATGTATGTCCTGCTTGTTTTCGCAGTCGTCTTCAGCCTATGCCTGATTGCAAGTGGATTGATCAGTAAGGGGGGCTTCTGATGAAACGTTTATTTATCCAGAGACTTGAAGGATTGCTGCTGCTTGGACTGGGTCTCATGATCTTTAAATTGTATGTTTCAGGATCTTTAACGAAATTGATTGCACCCAAAATGATTCCATATGCATTGGCGGCGCTTTTTGCCTTTTTAGTGATCAGCCTTATCCGAATGAAAAAACAAAAACAAGGTGGACATCATTGTGATTGCGGATCGAATGGAGAGTCTTCCGCGTCCGCACTGGTCCTGAATTATAGTTTGTTCTTCATTCCGATTCTTCTGGGCTTCATCTTGACCGATTTTACATTAAGCGGGGAAGTGCTGGCGAAAAGGGGGCTGGCGAAGCAGCAGACACAGATGGTAAGTTCATATGATTCAGGGAAACATGCGAATGGGGAGAAGATCTCGGTAACCGATGATAATTATTTTGAAGTACTGGATGATTTACTGAACAACCTCGATACGATCGAGGGGAAGGAAATAGAGATTTCGGGGTTCATATACCGTGAGGATACATTTAAGAAAAAACAAATGGCCATCTCCCGCCTCTCCATGTCCTGCTGTGTGGTCGATGCCACGTTATATGGATATATGGTCAACGGGAATGTGGAAGGAATGAAGACGAATGATTGGTATACGATTACAGGGACATTAAAAAAAGGAAGGTATAAAGGGGAGCCCGTACCTATGATCGATTTAAAGGAGTCGAAGAAAATAAAGGCACCCGAAGAAGCTTATTTATATGAAAATGTACAAATCATTCAGTAGAATTGGAAAACCCGGCAAAAGATGCTTTTGCCAGTCCGGAAAATCGTGCACTGCGGTCGAAAAAACGGAAACGGCGCCATTTGTTCAGGAGCACGTAACATAGTATAATGACCTTACCATGGATAGGGCGTAAGGGGGGATAATCATGTCTTCAGGTAATCGAAACAATCAAATCGGACCGCCGCGTTTCGCTATAGCCATTCACTCTCTGGTTTGGCTCGCCCAAAGCGAAAAGCTCCTGACAAGTTCGGCAATCGCCTTAAAGGTGAAGTCACACGCCACTTTTTTAAGAAGGGTGATGGCCCAGCTTGCAGCTGCGGGGATCGTTGAAACAAAGGAAGGACGGGAAGGCGGATATAGCTTGAAGGTGCCTGCGTCTCAGCTTACTTTGGCGGATGTGTATCAAGCGGTAAGGCCCGAATGCCTTGTTTGTATGGAAACGAGCGAATGCGGTGAAGTCGGGAAGCAGCTGGATACGGCATTGGAGGAAATCATGAACGAAGCCGAAAAGGAAACATTGCGCCTGCTAAAGGGCTACACATTGGAAGAATTCATGAAAAAAGTCGACTTCACCAATTTTGAAAATGAGTGTCTGGGGTAATATCCTTGCAAGAGGATACCCAGGATTATATAATGTGCTTAATGCGATTGCACTTAAAATGAGGAGGTAGTTACATGAAGGTGGAAATTTGGTCGGATTATCAATGTCCGTTCTGTTATATAGGAAAGCGTCGATTCGAAGAGGCGTTAAAGCAGTTTGAAAATAATGATCAGGTAGAGGTCTCATTTCGCAGTTTTGAGTTGAATCCAGAGGCTGAGCGGGATATCAATATGACTCAAAATGAAATGTTGGCCAAGAAATACGGCATGTCCCAAGCGCAGGTGGAAGCGAGCAGCCAAAACCTGACGCAACAGGCTAAAGAATTGGGACTCGATTATCATTTGGACAAAGTGGTCTTAACCAATTCGTTCGATGCTCATCGCTTGATGCACTTTGCTGAATCAAAAGGTAAAGAGAAAGAAATGAATGAACGCCTATTTAAAGCTTACTTTACCGAAGGCAAACATATTGGCGATCACGCTACATTGGCTAGTTTGGCTGAAGAGGCCGGCCTTGAAAAGTCCGAGACGGAGACCATGCTGGCAGGAACGGCTTTCACGGCAGAGGTTAGGGGAAATGAGCAAGAAGGAAGCCTGCTTGGTATTACAGGTGTGCCCTTCTTCGTCATTAACCGCAAGTATGGAATCTCCGGCGCCCAGCCAACGGAAGCATTCCTGGATACGCTAAAAAAAGTATGGGCTGAGGAAAATCCGCTTACAATCGTGAATGATCCAGCAACAGGCGACACCTGTACGGACGGTTCTTGTAACGTGCCTGAAAAATAATGCAGATATGAAGAAGGGGACCCAAAACTGGGTCTCCTTTTTTACTTAAAAAGGAAATGTTATGTACGGCAAAGAATATAGTATATATAGGATGGATTTTCGAAAAAGTCCGAAATGAAAGGGAGCTAAGATGTGTATATAATGATTGGAATACTAGTCTTCGTGATTGCCTGTGCAGTAACTGCCAAACTAATTTCCTATAAATATTGGACATGTATCTATACGGCATTCGGGAATGACGATTATTTTAAAGTGGTTGCGAAATTGGAAAGGGAAGGGATACGATTCAAAACGAAAACGCCTATGAATTTAGGCTCTGATAACTTTCAAAATCGCCATGAAAACACTCAATATGATGTTTTTGTAAAAAAGGAACAGGAGCATATTGCCCAAATGGCCGTTCACAAAAGTTAATAAAGTGAAAATCTGGCTGTACTGGTGGCAGCTTTTTTTAACTGTGTTCCAAACTCACGAGTATTTGCCCCGAACTCACGAGTATTTGCCCTAAACTCACGAGTAAAAGCTCGAAACTCACGAGTATTTGCCTCAAACTCACGAGTAAAAGCCCGAAACTCACGAGTATTTGCTCGAAACTCACGTGTATTGGACTTATAAGTAGAAAAATGCTGCCAATCTACTTTTTCATTGAATTTATATAGGATAAAAGAAAGAAAAAGCGTTGATTTTGATATCGAATTCGTTTTTTATAGTTTCAAAGACTGAAAATTTGTATAATGGGTGAGATGGATTTAATTGAATGTACATATAGGAGGGGCATGGATGAGTAAGCTTAATGGCAGGACCGTTGCTTTATTGGGAGCGAGGAAGACGGAAGAACTTAGTAAGATCGTTCAAAATCTTGGGGGAGTCCCGCTCGTTCGCCCGGCACAGGGGACGGTATTCCTGGATGATTCCCATTTGGAAGAAGATGTCGCCCGGTTGATGGCAGGGGAGTTCGATTGGATCATCCTGACGACGGGAGTGGGGACGGAATTATTATATAAAACGGCAGTGAAGATGGAAGCGGGAGATCGTTTCATTGAAGCTTTACAGTCCATGAAAATTGCAGCCAGGGGCTATAAAACGGTGAATATGCTGAAAAAGCTTGGCCTGCAGCCGTTAATCCGGGATGATGATGGCAGTACGGCAGGGCTTGTTCGCAATCTGGAAGGCCATCTGCCTGAAGGTGTGAAGGTCGCTTTGCAGCTTCACGGCGATCCGGCGCCTCTTTTGATGAACTGGTTGGATGAACAAAAAGTGGAACATAAAGAAATCCTGCCATATGAACATATACCGCCCGAAAAAGAAACGATGCAACAGCTGATCCAAGAAATCCTTGAAGGCAAAATCGATTCGGTTGTGTTCACGAGTGCACCGCAGCCGCGAAATTTAATGCGTTTTGTCCGTGAACAAGGTGTGGAGGATAAGATAACCGACCTGTTTGCATCAGATGTAATTGCTCTTGCGGTCGGAAAGGTAACGGCGCAGGTGATAATCGATGAAGGGATCGAGCGGGTCATATATCCTGAAGATCAGCGGATGGGCAGTGCAATGGTGGAGCTGGTGAAATATTATCAGGGAATAGCAAGCAGATAGGAGTGAATTCGGCATGACCAAGGGCAAGGTCTATTTTGTGGGTGCTGGTCCGGGTGATGTGGGCCTTATTAGCGTAAAAGGTCAAAAAGCGATTGAAAAAGCGGACATCATTTTATATGACAGATTGCTTAATCCAAAGCTGTTGGAGGCTGCCACCCTCGATTGTGAATTGATATATTGTGGCAAGACACCTTATACGAATGGCATCAGTCAAGGGGAAATCAATGATCTGCTTGTTTCCAAAGCAATGGCAGGGCACCGGGTCGTCCGGTTGAAAGGCGGGGATCCTTCCGTTTTTGGAAGAGTAGGGGAGGAAGCCGAATCGTTGAAAGATGCGGGAATCCCATTCGAAGTCATTCCGGGGGTTACGTCCAGCATTGCTGCATCCATGTACGCGGGAGTCCCCGTCACGCATCGGGATTATGGACGTTCCTTTGCGATGGTGACGGGCCATGACCAAACGAAGAAGGATATGGATTGGAACGGGCTTGTGAAAAGCATCGATACGGTTGCCTTTTATATGGGTGTGGCCAACCTTCCGTATATCCGTGAAAATTTGATCAATCATGGAAAGCCGGGGAATACACCGGCACTCGTCATACAATGGGGCACTTATGGAAGACAGGAAAGTGTTGAAGGGACTTTGGATGATATCGTTGAAAGGGTGAGTGAAAGGTCGCTTGGCAATCCTGCGATCACCTTGGTCGGGGATATCATTTCACTAAGGGGAAAACTGCAATGGTTCGAAAAGAAGCCACTGTTTGGGCAACGGTTTTTAGTGGCCCGGACCGGGACGGCAAAAAGTTCCTTGGCAGAAACCCTGCATGAACTTGGCGGCGAAGTCATCGAATTTCCTAAATGGAATGCGGCCAAAGTGAAAATAGATGAAAGTCAGCTGCTCTCTTTACTTTTGTATGATCGGATTCTCTTCACTTCTCCCGAAAGTGTCCATGGATTCTTGGATTCACTCATTGAACATGCTATTGATTTCCGCCGGATTTCTTCTAAACTTTATGTGTTATCAAGGAAATCGAAAAAGGCTTTACAGCAACGGGGGCTGATGGCCGAGCTCAAATCCGAGATGTCGGAAGCCGGAACCTTGTTGGTTGTTGGTGATCGAAACAGAGATCAAAGAGACCTTGCTCATGGGGACGGAGACTATTTTCAATCAGTCGATAAATCCGTCGATGAAAGGTTTCTTGAAATCCTTCCGAGAATGCTGGAAGGGATAGCTGTCGGAACGGTACTATTTTCGAATCGGCATTCAGTTGATATGCTGATGAAATATGGGGAAAAGGCAGACGTGGATGTTGAAGGGCTGCTAAATCAAGCCCTCATCGGGGTAATCGGGGAAAGTACCGGCGATAGACTTAAAGACTATGGATTTACATTGAACATGATGCCGAAAGAACCGTCTGTCGAACAATTGGTGGAGTTGATCTTGAATAGGAATGTTTTTTAGGCTCTTATGAAAACAGAGTCTATTTCCTCTGGAGGGGATTCGTGATGCATACTCGAAGAAATGTTGTAGGGTGATTTCATGTTTAATATGGGCGATATTTTATCGCAATTATTCTACATTGCCCTGCATGTTCTGTTATTCGTAATGATTGTGAAGGCGGTCCGTTTCTTTATAAAACATATGACAAAGATGATTAACCTGGAAAGTAAAAGAGATGAATATATGATCGATTGAAAAAAGGGAATGGAGTTGGCCAACTTTACCAAATGGACGTTCATAAGATTTTGGGGAGTAAGGAATAAAAGTCTTTTATTTCTTCACAGATTGGGTATTATATATACGTGACTTTTCCAGGGAGGCGAAGTAAATGAAACGGACATGGGAATTCGTATTAAGTATTTTAGGTGTGGGTATCGCTGTTATTTTTTTAATCATGACGATCATAGCGGCCGTTTATCTCAACAGTATCGATATGAAAGAAATGATGGACTACTCTTTAATGACAGATTCAGAGTTTTCCTCGTCTGAGGTTGATATGTCGATCAAGTTGTTCATGGGCATACTATGGGCTGGAATCATATCGCTGTTCATTGCATTGGCGGGCGGTTTGATCTCTATCTTTCTATTAAAAGGCGGCAAAGCGAAGGGAGCCGGAATCTTATTGATCATTACGGGCATTCTGACGATCTTTCATGTTTGGCCGCTTTTTTTCTTCATCATACCGGGTATCATGTGCCTTGTAAGGAAGCCGAGGGAAACGGTGGAAGTGATCGTATGATCCGGCACTATACATAGTGTAATTTGAAAACAAAGGAGCTGACCCGAAAATGCGGGTCAGCTCCTTTGTACGTGAGGATATTCCAGGGGGATATTCCTATTTATACCTGCAATCACCAGTCTATCATGTTACTATTATTATAGATTTAAATATAAATAGACTGGAGTTCAATCAATGAGGATACCTTTAATGAAGGTTGGGGCACTGACCTGTTTAACGCTCGGTTTGTTCAATGGACAGGCTTTTGCGGAGTCTGGAATAACCAATGCGTGTTCATCATTCGGTAAGATTCAATCCAATGAAAACCCTTCCCATAAGCAAATTAACTGCTTACTGACGAATGCGGCAATAGAGGCCGAAATCCCCCCTGAAGTGGTAAAAGCGGTGGCTACCCAGGAAAACGGGGATTGGAGGCAGTTTAATGAGGACGGTACACCGAATAAATCCGGCGATGGCGGTATCGGTCTAATGCAGCTTACCAATAAAAGTGGGTATGACCAGAAAAAGCTGGAAAATGATATAGTCTACAATATCGAGGCAGGCGTCGAGGTGTTGAATGGCATGTATTCAAGAAGGGATTTGCCCAAAATCAAAGGTTCAGGACGAAGGGGCATCGAAAATTGGTATTTCCCTGTCATGGCATACAACGGGACAAAACCGGTTAACAGTCCTCTTTACAAGGAAAACGGGAAAATAAATCCGAATGCCTATCAAGAGGAAGTTTTTGCCGAGATAGAAAAACAAAGTTATTTGGATGGCACAAAACTGGCCAAATATCCATTCAAAACAACGGACTTTCAATATGATCGGGAAAGCACCGAAAATATCATCTTTAAAAATCTTGAATACACACTGACAGATCAAACGCATGACTCTGTTTATTGGTTCAAGGCCGGAGACAAAGTTTTGACGACATCCAGTGCGAATATCAGGAAAGAAATAAGCACTACGGCAGGAGCAGTGCTTGTGCCACCCAATACAAGCTTGATCATCACAGGGAATTTTGACTATCACGAATCTAAAGGAAATAAATTTGTCTTTTACCCCGTACAAACGGAAGACAAGAGTATTAAGGGATATGTTTCATCGGCTTACATATCCAATAGGCCATCGGGTGTCGTGCCCATCAAGGATACGAATAAACCTGTGATTTCAGGAGCAACCGGTAAATCGATACCATTCAACTCAACTTTCAATCCTAAAACCAGCGTAAAGGCGAAGGATGATAAAGATGGTGACTTAACGAGTGCCATACGTGTGGAAGGTAAGGTGGATGCCAAGAAAGTGGGCACCTATGCTTTGACTTATACGGTAGCGGACAAAGCTGGGAATGTTGCCAAGGTCATAAGGAAAATAACCGTTTATGACAAAGTCAAGCCGGTGATTTCCGGTGCCGGGAATAAAACCATCAAACTTAATTCTTCATTCAATCCAAAAACAAACGTGAGTGCCAAGGATAATGCCGATGGCAGCTTGACTAGTAAAATCAAAGTGACGGGTACAGTGAATACGAAGAAAAAGGGGACCTATACATTGAAGTATACGGTCACCGATTCATCGAAAAATGCAGCGACAGTCACAAGAAAGATCACGATAGACGGCACCAAGCCAGTCATCTCGGGAGCCAATAGTAAAACCGTCGGCTATTATTCGACATTCAACCCTAAATCCGGCGTATCCGCGAAAGATAACCTGGATGGCAACATGACTAGTAAAATAAAGGTGACAGGTACGGTGAATACAAAGAAAAAAGGAACGTATACATTAAAGTATACAGTCACCGATTCATCGAAAAATACTGCGACAGTCACAAGAAAGATTACGGTAGACAGCACCAAGCCGGTCATTTCCGGTGCAAAAAGCAAAACCATTGCCTATAACTCGTCATTCAATCCTAAATCAGGTGTATCCGCGAAAGATAATCTTGATGGAAGTTTAACAAGTAAGATCAAAATAACAGGGACTGTGAATACGAAGAAAAAAGGCACCTATACATTGACTTACACAGTTACGGATAAATCGAAGAACAAGGCAGAAGTAAAACGGAAAATCACTGTTAAATAGAAGGGAAAAAGTCAATTTCACAATACATTTTTACCGTGAATTCTCGTTTTTTATTTCCTTGTATTACTACATGCCAATTCTCGAATATGGAAATAATTATTGTACAGTGCGATTTTTACTGTGAATTACGAAGGATATTATTTATTTTAAGTAGGTTCTGTTATCTATCGTTGTTGATTTCTTTTATTAAACTATTCGGAAGTAGTTGTAAATTTAACATTTTAAAGTAAGAGCATTTCTTTGTTATGAGAAATGCTTTTTATTTTTGTCAAACTTAAAAGGGTATTTCAATAACAATAATAATATAATAAAAAACAATACTAATTTATTGTAAAACAATAAATTATGTAGTAAAGTCAAAACTGACATTTAATAAGTGAGGTGCACTTTATGAAACGAGGAACAACACTCTTTTTGAAGGTGGCTGTTATTCTTATTGGAATCCCAATTCTCGCTTTGTGCATATTTTTAGTGCCTAAGATTGGGGATTTTGCTGGAGAATTGTATCCAAAAATGGATTATATGAAATCTCTCGTTTTAATCGATATGTACGCAGCAGCGATTCCTTTTTACTTTGCTCTGTATCAGGCTTTTAAACTTTTAAGCTATATTGATAAGAACCAAGCGTTCTCGGAATTATCGGTAAAAGCTTTAAAGAATATAAAATACTGTGCCATCACAATCAGTACCTTGTATCTGCTAGGTATGCCGCTCTACTATCTCATGGGGAAGAGAGTTGACCCTCCAAGTTTCATGCCAATCGGATTGGTCATTATTTTCGCCTCTATGGTTATCGCCGTTTTTGCTGCTGTCCTCCAACGGCTTCTAAAAGAAGCGATTAACATAAAATCAGAAAATGATTTGACGGTCTGAGGTGGAGGATATGGCCATTATTATTAATATTGATGTGATGTTAGCAAAACGAAAAATGAGCGTAACGGAGCTTTCGGAGAGGGTTGGAATTACTATGGCCAATATTTCCATTTTGAAAAATGGAAAAGCAAAAGCGGTTCGTTTTTCAACATTAGAAGCGATATGTAAGACTTTGGATTGTCAGCCAGGTGAGATTTTGGAGTATAAAAGCGACGAAGACACTCAATAAAAATGGCTGTTTTCGCATACTTTGTTGCTATTCACCAAGTAATGCGGTGTGGTTGATTTCCCCTCCATTGCTCGCTTTCCGCTGCTCCCGCAGGAGTCTCGCACTTCCGCTCCAATCAACCTTAAATCGTTTTGTTTTAAAAACAACAATCTTTACGAAAAGAGCTATAAAAATAGACAACAAATTTATTTAATTAAAGGTAGTCGATGGAGAATTGAAGGGATAGCCATTAAGCTATCCCTTCTTTGCGTTTATTGATGGTATTTAATCAGAGAATTCCATTGATATTAGTGAGAAAAAATATGATGCGATTTGCAATGTTTTCACCTCAAAAGGGAACTTGTTACGCAATAGGGGGATCCTTTTTTTTGCTGTCTGAATGTGTTTGGCTGAAAGATATGCATATATAATGGTAGAAAGTGTTCAGCGATTGATTCTCCAGGGTGGAGTGGATATTGATAAAAATGTTATAATTGTAAATACATGTAACGAGAAGTAATCTGAAGGGGGATTGTTTATGGGCAAAGAACACGGGCATGTGAACTGGATGGATCAGATTTTTAAGGAATATGAAAGGGACGGCGGGCTGAAGAATAATCCCGGCTTTGGAAAACCGCTTCCGGAGTCGGCGCTATCGGGAAATATATATGACAACTTCTTGGCGAAGGCCAAAGATGCCGGCTACCTTCCGCTTTGGATAAAATGGCAAAAAGAAATTCGGGAAGAGCTGTCCGGATTGGTTCTATTGAAAAAAATGAATGGAACTGAGTCTGAATTAATGAAACGAATTGATGAAATAAATGAGAAAGTCCGTACATATAATGCGATTTGTCCAGCCAAGATGCAGCGCAGGGAAATAGAGTGGGAAAGCATTGAAATCCAACACGAAAAATGGAAGTGATTGACAATGTGTAAAATGTGGGTATTTGTATGACGTGATCATTAAAGGTTTATGATATAATGACATGAATAAAAAACGGAGAGAGGGACTTCGATTGGAAAAAAGAAAAGAAGTTTTTTCATGGATAAAAGCGATATTGATTGCAGTCATTCTAGCTTTTTTAATTCGAACGTATATTTTTGCACCGATTGTCGTGGACGGTGAGTCAATGATGCCGACTCTGCAAGACCACGAAAGAATTGTTCTTACCAAGTTTGGAACGAATATCGATAATATAGACCGGTTTGACATTGTCGTTTTTCATGCAACGGTAGATAAAGATTATATAAAAAGGGTAATTGGTCTGCCAGGTGACCATATTGAATATAAAGATGATACGCTTTATATTAATGGGAAAGCTTATGAAGAACCTTACTTGGACAAATATAAGAATCAGATGGCAGGGGTGCCGCTGACTGAATCCTTCAAGCTAGAAGATATTACAGGCAGCATGACAGTACCGGAAGGCCAGTTGTTCCTTATGGGGGACAATCGCCAAAATAGTTTGGATAGCCGTGAAATAGGCACGATTTCCGTCGATGAAATTGTCGGCAAGGCGAATCTAGTGTATTGGCCAATCAATGAAATAAAGCTTGTGAATTAAGAAGGAGCGGACTCAGGTTAGAGTCCGCTTTATTGTTGCCGTTTTTCAATTCGATTGAATAGCATTTTATACAGGTATTTCAACAAAAAACGTGTCCATTCTATTTTTTTTTCTATTTTTTTTAGGAAAACCAACTCATTTGGGTTAAATTAGGTTATCCTATTAAAAAAGAGTAATCACGTTACCCAGGCCCGCGTAAGAAAATGGATTACTTTAAAAAAGGGTGCTGAGATGGAGTACTTTAGATGGATATAATAAAAGACTTAATATCAAACTATGGTTATTTTGCGATATATGGACTGTTGGCCATTGGGATTATTGGCTTGCCGGTACCTGATGAGTTCATGATGACTTTTGTCGGATATTTGTCATCCATTTCCGTTTTGAATGTCCAAGGAGCATTCCTTGTCAGTTTCCTTGGATCGATAACCGGGATGCTTGTCAGTTATTTCATCGGAAAAAAGGTGGGGAAACCTTTTTTGAGGAAGCATGGTAAGTGGATCAAAATGACCCCCGCGAGGTTGGAGAGGTTGGAGGAATGGTTCAATAAATACGGTCCTTGGACCATCATCATAGCCTATTTCATCCCAGGAGTCCGTCACTTCGCCAGTTACATTTCCGGTATGAATGGGATGGGGAAACGAAAGTACTTTATCTTTGCAGGAGCAGGTGCTTTCAGCTGGTGTTTGGTATTTACGACTTTTGGTTATTTTATTGGTGTGTTAACGTAACTCATTTCAACTTACCAAATTCCTTCATTGAATCAGAAAATCCCGTTTCTGGATCTTTAGAAACGGGGTTTTCCATTTCTGCTTATAATTATTGAGCTGAGTATCCGCCGTCGATGACAAGCTCGGCACCAGTTACGTATGAAGCTTCATCGGATGCTAGATAAAGCACGGCATTTGCAATATCCGCCGGCTGACCCAAACGTTGTAATGGAGTTGCTTTGATCATTTGGTTCACTAACTCTTTTGACTCTTCCAATTTTTGAGTCATTGGTGTTTCGATGATACCAGGGAATACGGCATTGACACGGACGCCCATGCGGCCATATTGCGTTGCGGCAGCCTTGGAAATGGCACGAACGGCTCCTTTTGAAGCTGAGTAAGAGTTCAAGCCCATTCCGATTTGAGCAGTGAAGGAAGAAATATTTACAACTGCGCCTTTACCTTCTTTAGCCATGTGAGGAATAACGTGTTTCATTCCAAGGAATGGTCCAAAACCATTGATGCTTAACATTAGCTGCCAATCGGCCAAAGTCGTATCGTTGATGCCTTTTTCTGTTGAGATACCGGCATTGTTTACCAAAATGTCGATTTTGCCAATTTAGCTATAACTTCATCCGTCACCTTTTTCCAGCTTTCGTCTGAAGATACATCAAGTACAGTTCCATGGACATTATCCAGTTCATTCACAACAGCTACAGCTTTTTCATTGATATCAGCAGCAATGACTTGTGCTCCTTCTTTTGTGAATAGGTCTACCATTTCCCTGCCCATACCAGATGCTCCGCCGGTGATAATGGCTACTTTATTAGTCAATCTTCCCATCATGATCACTCCTAATTAGTTGTTATAACGATGAATATATGTTCAAATATAGTGCAAAAGTTATATTATCAACGAGCAATACTATAACTCCTTCAAGAACCTGTCAAGCATTTTTTTCGGCTTGCGAATATCCTTTTTCTTGCTGGAAAAGAAGGTACATGTATGCCTTTGAAAAAATGGACTTCCCATAACTGCTGCGAGTTGAAAGCGGTATCAATCTTTCAATCTTCTAATTATTGAAACCGGAAATTATCAATATCTAAATAGCTTTACCCGTTCTATTTGAAATGATTCACAAGTAATCTTGTAGAGGCATCTCATGCATACCGGGGAGCACCATATATTCAATTCTAGTAATTAAAATTGAATACTGCAATCTTTTTGTACTTTAAATACAATTTTTTATAACGTCATTCCAATTCTAACTTTTCGGAATTTTCATGTACATAGGAGGTCATCATTATATGAATAACAGAGCGTATCTTTCCTTGGCCATCCCGCTTACGATTTCGACGATGAGTACGCCCTTGCTCGGTGCGGTCGATACGGCTGTGGTTGGAAAGTTGAGTGATCCCGCTTATATTGGCGGGGTGGCTGTCGGAACCATTATTTTTAATACGATGTATTGGCTTTTTGGTTTTCTACGGGTCAGTACATCTGCCTTCGCTGCACAAGCGGAGGGGGCACGGGATGAAAAGCAAAGCCTGATGGCCTTGATTCGGCCTTTTTTCATTGCAGCGATTATCGGCCTGCTTTTTATCGTGATTCAAAAACCCATTTTGAATATCTCGTTAGGCGCAATCGGTCCTGAATCGGACGTTTCCGCCTTTGCCGCAGATTATTTCGGCATCCGGATATGGGGTGCGCCTTTTGCATTATTGAACTATGTCATCTTAGGCTGGTTAATCGGGAAATCCAGGATAAAAACATCTTTGTTCATTCAAGTTTTCATGAACGTGATCAATATTGTCTTATGCCTCGTTTTTGTAAATGGCTTTTCATGGTCTGTATCAGGGGTTGCTGCCGCTTCATTGATATCAGAGATTTCCGCTTTTTTGCTGGGCTTGTGGGTGATCAGGAAAGCGGTTAACGTACCGGATTCGTTTTCATTCCGGGAGGGGTTCGATCGGGCTTCCCTCAAAAAAATGATGGTGGTCAACAGGGATTTATTCATCAGGACCATTTGCCTGATCACGGTTTTCAATCTTTTTACGGCCAAGGGAGCCACTTTCGGGACAGAGACACTGGCGGCCAATGCCGTACTCATTCAAATCCATTACCTGATGGCCTATTGTTTTGATGGCTTCGCGAACGCGTCGAGTCTTCTGGTAGGGAAGGCGATTGGTTCGAGAGATATAAACCTTTATAAAAAAACACTCTCACTTTCGGCACAGTGGGGCTTGTATGCCTCGGTCATACTTGCCGCATCTTACTACCTGTTCAGTGATAAGGTCATTCTCCTTTTCACGGACATTCCCGGCGTCATCGAACTGGCCCATGAATATGGACTTTGGATAGTCCTATTCCCATTCAGTGCCTTTATCGGACTCATTTTTTATGGAGTGTTTACCGGGGCGACAGAAGCCGTTCCAGTAAGGAATTCAATGCTCCTTGCATTATTGGCTTTTCTACTTGTCCAATTCACAGCGGTCAGCAATCATGGCAATCATGGATTATGGCTTGCATTCCTGGCTTTCAGTTTAGGACGGTCCGTTTTTTTAGCTCTATACATCCCAAGGCTGAACCGAAAAGTAACAAAGCTTATGGATGCCGATAGTCTAATGAAATCATCTTCTTTTTAATAAAAGCTCTTTTCGTAAAGATTGTTATTTTTAAAACAAAACGATTTAAGGTTGATTGGAGCGGAAGTGCGAGACCCCTGCGGGAGCAGCGGGACAGGTGAGACCTCACAGGCGTTCAGGCCGAGGAGGCTCACCGCCCGCCCCGCGGAAAGCGAGCAATGGAGGGGAAATCAACCACACCGCATTACTTGGTGAATAGCAACAAAGTATGCGAAAACAGCCTTAATAAAAGAGGGTGTTTTTTTGAAAATGCAGGGAATTTTATCGGTAGTTTGATGTTGGCGATAATACGGGAATACGAAGAATAGGTAGCAACGCTTGGCGAATCAGGTAGTAAAAGTGATAAAATGAAAAATATATATAAAAGAGGAGTTGTCGTATTTTGAGTGAATTGAATTGGCGAGAAGAAGTTGAAAAACGGAAAATGGACTTATTACTGGATACACAAAACTTATTGAAAATAAAAAGTGTACTGGATGAAGAACATCCGACAGAGGAGGCCCCATTCGGTAAAGGGGTGAAGGAAGCGCTTGATTTCATGCTCCAATTGGGCGAAAAAGACGGTTTTACTGTTAAAAATGTCGATAATGTCGCTGGCCATATCGAAATGGGTGAAGGCGAGGAGTTAATCGGGATATTATGCCATGTCGACGTGGTACCTGAGGGAGATGGCTGGAGTTCGGATCCGTTCGGCGCTGAAATCCGCAATGGCCGCATATATGCTCGCGGGGCAATCGATGATAAAGGGCCGACGATGGCTGCTTATCATGCGATGAAGCTGGTCCGGGAACTGGGAGAACCCTTGAACAAACGTGTGAGGATGATCATTGGAACCGATGAAGAATCGAACTGGCGCTGCGTTGACCGTTACTTTGAAGTGGAGGAAATGCCCTCGATCGGCTTCGCACCAGATGCTGACTTCCCGATCATCAGTGCGGAAAAAGGAATCTGGGATTTCTCGGTTATACACCCTGCCGATGCAGGAAATGGCACGAATTCTGAAGTGAATGTTATGGAATTTTCTTCAGGTCGAAGGACGAATATGGTACCGGATTTTGCTACGGCCATTGTGGAAGCGGCCAACCCTGCTGAAGTGGCGGCAAACTATCAGGATTATTTGCAAAAATACTCATTGGGGGGCCAGGCCGTTCCGCAGAAAAATCAAGTACTGCTTGAAATGAAAGGTGTCTCGGCACACGCGATGGAACCGAAAAATGGCAAGAATGCAGGTCTGCATTTAGCTGTATTTTTAGCTGATCTTACTCTTGATCCGCATGCGAAAGCCTACTTCACTTTCATAAAGGATCGTTTGTTTGAAGATTCCCGCGGAAATAATTTAGGTGTGGCTTATTCAGATGAGCAAACAGGAGAATTGACGGTCAATGCCGGCGTTTTCAATTATTCCAAACAAGGTGACAGCTCGATTGGTTTCAGCATGCGTTATCCTGTGACGTTTGAATGGGAACAGCAAAAAGAGGCATTGGAAGAAAGACTTGCGGCATATAATTTGAAAGTGAAGACCAATTCGCATTCAACTCCACATTATGTGGACAGTGATAGCTTCTTG
The DNA here is from genome assembly GCF_025175645.1 of Peribacillus aracenensis. NCBI lineage: Bacteria > Bacillati > Bacillota > Bacilli > Caryophanales > Bacillaceae > Peribacillus > Peribacillus aracenensis. The sequence goes on along the minus strand of NZ_JANZMJ010000007.1, from coordinate 39,539 downwards.
ATTAAGACGTTGCAGGAAGTTTATAAAGCGGAGACAGGTGATGAAGCTGAACTTCTTTCGATTGGCGGCGGCACATACGCGCGTTCATTGAAAGAAGGCGTTGCATTTGGCCCGCTTTTCCCTGGCAGCGAAGACATTGCGCATCAGAAAGATGAATATATTGATATTGAAGATATGCTTAAGGCTACGTCCATTTATGCACGTGCCATTCAAGAATTGGCTAAATAAGAGGCAAAGAGGGAGTAAGACATGGGGAAAATCATTTTTAACGGCGACCTTAAAAGCAGGTCCGAAGTAAAGCTAGATATTGAAGACAGGGGATATCAATTCGGAGATGGCGTCTATGAAGTCATCCGGGTTTATAATGGCGAATTATTTGCGGGGGATATGCATTTGAACCGGCTGATGGACAGTGCGAAGTTGATACAGATGAAGGTTCCCTTCACTGCAGCGGAAATCAAAGCCCGCATGGAAGAGCTGATTGCTGAAGATCAACTGAGGGACGGTATCGTCTATATGCAGCTGACAAGGGGCGTATCTCCGCGTACACACTCATTTCCGACTGTAGAGGTGGAACCGGTCTTTGTTGCCTATACCAAGGAAATGCCTTATACAGGGAAAATCAAACTAGGGGTCAAGGCTGTTACCACCGACGATATACGCTGGATGCGCTGTAATATCAAGAGTTTAAATCTACTGGGTAATATAATGGCTAAACAGCAAGCGGTAGAAGCCGGCTGTGATGAAGCCATCCAGCATCGTGATGGTACGGTGACGGAGGGAAGTTCGTCAAATGTCTCAATCGTGGTGGATGGACTACTTAAAACGCATCCGGCCACAAACTTGATCCTGAATGGAATTACGCGTCAGGTGATGCTGAAACTTTGCGCTGATCATGGGATTCCATATGTCGAGGAAGCCTTCACCGTCGAGGACATGATGGCAGCCGACGAAGTCCTTTATACAAGCACAAGCGTTGAAGTGACACCAATTATTAATATCGATGGCCAATCGATTGCAGCCGGGGAACCCGGTCCGATAACCAAAAGACTGCAGAAACTGTTTTCCGGGGAAATCGAGAAGCAATGCGGTTCCGTTAAATAAATAAAAACCCCTTTGCCACTGGTGGCAAAGGGGTTTTTACTCTGTGTAGCCGGAAGCAGATGGCCATCACCGAATCCCCGTTTACGTTAATTAAATCTTTATGCAATCCTCCCTTTTTGACATTTTCAGAAACCAGGAATATACTTGCTAATAACCTAAAAAGTTTACCTGTCGCAACAATTTGAGTTGCGTGTAAAAAGGAGTTGACATAGATATGTCCGATGTGTTGCATCAATCTTCTTCGAGAGGAATAAAAAATCTGCTTCCTTATCTAGGGCCTGCCTTTATAGCGGCTGTGGCCTATATTGATCCAGGGAATTATGCGACCAATATTACTGCCGGATCAAAATATGGCTATACGTTATTATGGGTGATTTTCGCATCCAATTTAATGGCTGTGCTAATCCAATCACTATCAGCTAAATTGGGAATAGCCACTGGAAAGAACCTTCCAGAGCTATGCAGGGAAAAGTTTTCGAAAAAAACATCTTTCTTATTATGGATTCAGGCCGAAGCCGTTATAATGGCAACCGACCTAGCTGAATTCATAGGAGCTGCACTAGGGATTTATTTGCTATTTGACTTACCGCTTATCACATCGGCAATAATTGCAGCAATTGGTTCCTTTGCCATTCTGGAATTCCAGCGCAGAGGTTATCGAACTTTCGAAGCTCTGATCACGGTCATGATATTTGTCGTTGTGATAGCATTTGGCGCTCAAGTTTTTTATGCAAAACCTGACACTTCTGCCGTTGTTTTAGGACTTTTCACTCCAAAGTTCGAGGGAGTGGACAGTATTTTGCTATCGGCCGGTATGCTTGGAGCCACCGTTATGCCACATGCGATCTACCTTCATTCTTCTTTGACTCAAAGAAGAATAGTCGGAAAAAACGATTTGGAAAGAAAAAGGATTTATCGTTTTGAGCTAATTGACATTGTCATCGCCATGTTGATTGCAGGCGCGATCAATGCCGCCATGGTCATAGTTTCAGCTGCCCTATTCCATAAGAATGGAATACTTGTAGAGGACTTGGATGTTGCCTATCAACAATTCGGTGCGATACTTGGACCATCAGTCGCGATGCTCTTTGGAATAGGATTATTATTTGCCGGTTTATCCAGCTCATCCGTTGGTGTAATGACAGGTGATGTAGTCATGCAAGGATTCATTAAAAGGCATATACCGATTTATTTAAGAAGGGTCATTACCACTGTTCCGCCCCTGCTCATAATATTATGGGGAGTGAACCCATCCAAAGCACTTGTGATGAGCCAAATTGTACTCTCGTTTGGCATCGCGTTTGCCTTAGTGCCATTGATCATGTTTACAAGCAATGAAAAAATCATGGGCCGCCTGGTCAACCATAAAATCACCTCGAGCGTCGCTTGGCTTATAGCTGTACTAATCATTGGACTGAACTTGTTCCTGCTTTACGAAACACTGTTCAGCTAAAAGAAAAATTGTCAGGAAGGACCGATTTTTTGGTCCTTTTTTGTTTTTTTTTCTGTATTTTTCGTTTTATGCGCCCTTTCGTTCATAGTATGGTAGATTGGGGATTTTCCTGATGGAGTGAATATTCAATAGGATGCCCAGGAAAAGGTATATGAATGGGAATTATGGTAAAATTAAAGGGAAAACAGGAAGGAATGTAAGTGACCATGAATACTCATTTTTTCTTTGCTTTAGTATTGCCTGATGATATTAAGGCTTATTTAAATGCTGTTACGGAACAACTTAAGCAAGACTTTCCATTTAAGAAATGGCTGCATCCAGCCGATTATCATATTACGATGGCATTTTTGGGCAATGCTCCCGATACATTGAAAAAGGATGCTTTGAGGCGTGTGGAAAACGAGCTTGCCAACGAGGCCTCATTCGGCATGGAACTCGGCGATATCGGCGGTTTTGGCAAGAGTGAGAGCCCAAGGATTCTATGGGCAGGCGTCAAGCAGCAAGAACGGCTTTTTGCCATTCAAAGGAAAGTCTATAATTCTTGTATCGAAGCGGGTTTTGAACTTGATAAAAAGCCGTTTAAGCCTCATATTACGCTGGCAAGAAAATTCGAGGGGGATAGTCCCTTTTCGTTGGAGAGCGTTCGCCAGATAGCGAATTTGGAGGATAAGCATTTTGAAGCAGTTCAGGTTGCGTTATATCAAACACATCTTGGAGCTTCCCCTTCATATGAAAAGATTTTCACGATAAACCTTCAAAAATAGAGAGAAATGGGTGGTGGTCGAATGGCACAGCTCATAAAGATGCAGGATTATATTTCCCGGTATGAGCAGGATATTTATCATTATCCAACACAATTTGCACGGTTGAAAAAACAGCAATGGGATAAATTGAAGGCTGCTTATAATGCAGGCGAGCTGGATCGGTTGTATAGCGAGCATACTGAAAGTGAAACACAGGTCAAATTTGATCCGCCTCAGGAAGAGTCAAAGGGCCTGATTAAAAAGGTGAAAGGCATATTCCACCGGACAGTTAAACAGGAGGCAGAGGCAGAAGAACTGCTAATACCGAACCAGATTGAAGATACTAATGTTTTTTCATTAAGGTTTCCGTTCCGACCGGCCAGCCTGGATGAATTAAAGCAAAATTTTTTAAATCAATTGCTCCGTTTTCAAATGAAATGGGGGAGTTCGACGCTTCGTGAAAAGTCATTTGTGGACCAATCATTCTTTTTGGATGAAAGGCTCCGCTTTTTTCTGCAGCGTTTTCCGGATACGTTTCTTGTATTATATAAACCTATCTTTCTATTGAAAAATGCGCCCGTTGAAGTCGAAGTCATTTTATTGACCCCTGTTGATGCTTGGTGCATCACTTTTCTGGAAGCGGAAGAAGACGCTGCTTTCATCGGTTCGAGTGAACGGTTCTGGGTCCGGAGGCATCATAAGCATCCAGATAAAAAAGTGCTTAACCCATTGTTGGGTGCAAATCGGATGACGAACATCGTCTCCCAGTTATTTGAGCTATATGAAGTGAACATGCCGATTAAAAAGGTGGTTTTATCCCGGAATGGATATGTCGATTGTCCCGAAGCACCTTATGATATTACGATGTTGGATAAACGGACCTTCCCGGAATGGTTTGAAAGGATGCGGGCTATATCGTCCCCTCTTAAGGCACATCAGTTAAAAGGGGCACAGGCATTGCTTGAATATTGCCAAACTACATCCAGCCTGCGACCTGAATGGGAAGCCGATTATAACCAAGCAGAAGGAAATGAGCATGCCGCGCCTTAATGAAACGGTATATTTCATTGTCAATCCAGTGGCTGGAAATGAAGAGAGTTTGAAGATTTGGAATAAAGCCGAGGGAATATTGAAATCAAAAGCTGTTCCCCATGAGGTTTTCTTTACACGTGAAAAGGGGCATGCGCTAAGATTGACGAGGGAAATTCTATCAGGGACGAATCAGGATACCCGGGTGATTGCTGTCGGGGGGGATGGCACGATTAATGAAATGATAAATGGAGCCATTGATTTCCCTCACGCTATCATCGGCTCCATTGCGGCTGGATCCGGCAATGATTATGTAAGGGGCATTCAAAAAACGGAGAGTGTGGAAGAAGCTCTTTCTTTATTTCAGGGTAATGCCTTCCGTGCCATTGATATTGGACGGTTCGAGACGAATGGCAAGGCGGGTTATTTCGTGAACAGCCTGGGAATGGGCATTGATGCAGAAATTTCCGATGAAGCAGATCGTTCCGCTCTTAAAAAATGGTTTAATTTTGTCAGGGCGGGTAAATTAATTTATCTGTTCATTTTTATAAAAAAGATATTTACTTATAAGCCCAGCTGCATGGAATTGATCATTGATGGGGACCGGCATCTTTTGAAAAAGGTTTGGTTCATTGTTATTGCGAACCAGCCCTACTTTGGCGGTGGGATGAAAATTTCACCGATGTCGAAGCTGGATGATGACAGGTTGAACGTGATTGCGGTCCATGATATTACTTTGTTGAAATTATTGACCGTCTTCATCACCGTTTTTTGGGGCGGTCACCTAAACATGAAAAATGTTGATTCTTTTTCCGGTAAAATAATAAAAATGAAGAATCAAGGGTCAGTAAAAATCCAGTCTGATGGGGAAATTGTTGGTACGCATGAAGTAGCTGCAGTGGTTCTGAAAGAGAAAATCCGCGTCATGTTCAAGGATGATAACCCATACAAAAATATGAAATGATTTATTTGTTTTTGTTTTATGCGTATAATCGTTTTATAGTACTTGACGAAGAAACCGTTTTTCAACTAAAATTTAATTTATGGCTATTGTTTAATTGCTCAATAGCTATTTTTTTATTTCTCTAAAATGAGGATGTTTTTAATTGCGGGTATCATCCCGATGCAAGTATATATGCAGCTTCGCCAACAGGCGGATTTTTTATAAAACATGGACTCAAAGTAGTGGTAATACATACACTAGGTGAACGTACCCACATTTGTATGATTAAGCGAGGAAATCGAAGGTGAACCAGTTGGAACATTTATTAGGTCAGGAGTGGGATATATCCCCTGCCGGAGGAGCTACGGGGGAAGCCTTTATTGCCGAGAAAGAGGGGCAGAAGCTCTTCCTTAAACGAAATTCATCGCCATTTTTAGCTGTTCTTTCGGCTGAGGGCATTGTTCCAAAGTTAATGTGGACAAAACGCCTGGAAAATGGGGATGTAATTACGGCCCAGCATTGGATGGAAGGCAGGGAGCTATCTCAGCAGGAAATGAACAATATAAGAGTCGCAAAGCTGCTTCAAAAAATTCATCAATCCGATCCTTTGTTAAGCATGCTCAAAAGGCTTGGGAAATCCCCTTTACGACCTGAAAGTATACTTACAGACATAGAAACCGGGTTATCTTCGGATGTTACGGATATTCCGATTATCAAGCAGGCCATCCATTTTTTACAGAATAATCTCCTGTTGATTGAATGCGACGAAAAAGTCGTCTGTCATTGTGATGTGAACCATAATAATTGGCTCATGACCGAAACCGACGGGTTGTTCCTGATTGATTGGGATGGAGCGGTCATTGGCGATCCGGCCATTGACCTCGGCATACTCCTGTATTCTTATGTCCCAAGGGAAGAATGGAATCAATGGCTTGCCCGTTATGGCAAGAAGCTTGACGCAGGCCTGGAGATGAGGATGAAATGGCACACGGTTTCACAACTTGTGCTTTCCATCCAATGGCATCATCGAAGAAAGCGTTACGAGGAAAGAAATGAATTACTGCAAAAGCTGGAAGCATTATTGATGGTTGGCTGATCAGAATTGATCGATATCATCCACCCACTGGGACAGGTCGTTCTGGTGGGTTGAAATATGTGCATCTAAATCGGCGGTACCGATGCCTGTTTGACTGTATTCGTAAATCTCCGTCAGTATCGGTTTCACATTGCTGTCAATTTCCATATTGATCATTAGGGATTTGACGAGCCTTTCAACCTGTTCACATTCAGAAACGGATCCGCAGCAGTCTGTTTGATGGTTGGTCAATATATCTTTTAATAGTGACATTTGATGTTCATGGGAAAGCGGCATATAATACCTCTCCTTTTTTAAATATGGTTCAAGGGATTTCCAGGTGGTTCTCGCCTGCCCTTCACTTATTTATGGTGTGTTTTGCTGAAAGTTTTATACATGAAAACTACAGAGACTGTCGCCTGGATGGCCGGCAGTTTTTTTATTTGTTCAGTGTGTGTTTCCTGAAAAAATCAACTTGCAGGAATCCATGCACTCGTGTTATGGTTTGAACGATTATATTATAAATAGGGGTGTCATCATGCGTTTAAGAAATAAACCTTGGGCTGAAGACCGTTTGAATGATTTTCCACAATATGTAATTCATCAGCCAGTGAGCCATAAAGGTAAATGGCATGAAGTTTTCGGTAACGATAATCCGTTATATATTGAAGTGGGTACGGGAAAAGGCCGTTTCATCACAGAAATGGCAAAAGCCCATCCTGATGTGAATTTCATTGGAATTGAAGTATATGGAAGCGTCATTGTAGCTGCTTTGGATTTGCTGATTGAAGCGGATGTTCCAAATTTAAAGCTGTTGAATGTTGACGCTGCAAACTTAGGGGACTATTTTGCAAAAGGAGACGTGGACCGCGTCTACTTGAATTTCTCTGATCCATGGCCGAAATCACGTCATGCAAAACGTCGGTTAACGTATAAGACCTTCCTTGAAGTATATGAAGGCATCCTTCCAGACAAAGGCGAGATCCACTTCAAGACGGATAACCAAGGGTTATTCGAATCTTCCTTGAAAAGTATTTCCGAGTATGGCATGCTTTTGAAATATGTAAGCCTTGATCTTCACAATAGCAGTTTTGAAGGCAACATCATGACTGAATATGAAGAAAAGTTCTCGAGTAAAGGCAACCGGATATACAGATTGGAAGCAATGTTCCAATAATCATCATCAGAAACCAACCAGGTGCACAGCATCTGGTTTTTTTTTGTACATGCGGTGTATTCCGTTCAGGAGGATGACTTGATTGTTATCGATTTCAATATATGGAGGTGGGTGTTAAAATAAAGGGAGAGGAGGGGTAAAATGGAAACGATGCAAATAGGGGAAATTAAATTAACATGGTTGAATGGCGGTGTGACTCACTTGGATGGCGGTGCGATGTTTGGTGTTGTGCCGAAACCGCTTTGGGCCAAGAAGTATCCTGTTAACGAAAATAACCAAATCGAGTTACGCACGGATCCGATTTTGGTGCAGGCCAATGGATTGAACATGCTTATAGATTCCGGTATCGGCAATGGAAAGCTGAATGACAAGCAGAAGCGGAATTTTGGGGTGACGGAGGAATCCAATCTTGTCGAAGATCTTGGCAGACTTGGGATTCAGCCAAATGATATCGATTACATTTTAATGACCCATCTACATTTCGACCATGCCTGCGGTTTGACGAAACGTGAAGGTGAAACTTTGGTGCCTGTTTTCGAGCGGGCAGAAATCATTACGACCCAAACTGAATGGGTGGAAATGAAAAACCCGAATATTCGTTCAAAAAGTACATATTGGACAGAAAACTGGGAGGCTGTCGCTTCTCTTGTACGCCCTTTTGAAGGTGAGCAGGAAATTACGGACGGCATTAAAATGATCCATACCGGTGGGCATAGTGATGGTCATGCGATCATCATCATTGAGGATGGTGGGGATAGACTGATTCACATGGCAGATATCATGCCGACGCACGCGCATGCGAATGTCCTCTGGGTCCTCGCTTATGACGATTATCCCATGACTTCCATTGAAGCAAAGGAAAAGTGGATGAAATCCGGACTGGAAAATGGGTCCTGGTATAGCTTTTACCATGATGCCCAATACTGTGCCATCAAATGGGATGTAACGGGTAAGGAAATAATAGCCGAATTGAAACGGAAGCGATAAGAGGGAAAGCAAAAGGAGGACGTCATTTTGACGGCCCTCCTGTTGTTGTTTCAATCATTTTGCGTATTAAGCTCCAATATCGTTCCTGTTGAGGCATCTGCAACAAATTCGAATTGCTCGCGTTTACCCTCTGTGTTTCTGGTGATCCCGCCTTTGTACACTTCATAGTCCAAGTCATTTTTTGTATAGCTCTCCGGCTTCATCAAAATCCATGAGCCATAAATATTTCCATCCTTTTTGACCGTTTCCTTCACTTGGGCCAAGACTTTATCGGGAGAAGGTTTACTTGATTGATCCAATAGCTGTTTTGTCGCATAGCCAGCAGCAAACCCGGCTGCAGTACCTAATAAAAACGTTTTCCAATTCATTGATTTCTCCTCCATTGCATTTATTAAAATCGCTTCTTCCAGTATACAGAAGAACGCTTTATTTGACTAATAATTTGAAATTTTACCCATTAACTGATAAATTAGAACTTTCTAGTGTATCACGATGCTAAGTTCTGTAAAATAGTAAGAAACAATACATAAGTTAGGGGTAGAAAAATGAATCATGAGACTTTGGAGCTTTTTAAAACATTGACGGAATTACCGGGAGCCTCGGGAAATGAACATGCAGTTCGGAGTTTCATGAAGAGGGAGCTGGAAAAGTATTCGGATGAAATCGTCCAGGATCGCCTTGGCGGTATATTTGGCGTAAAAAGAGGCGATGAGGATGGGCCGACTGTACTAGTTGCCGGACACATGGATGAAGTGGGATTCATGGTCACCTCCGTAACAGAAAACGGGATGGTCCGCTTTCAGACTTTGGGAGGCTGGTGGAGTCAAGTGCTATTGGCCCAAAGAGTCGAGATCATAACCGATAACGGTCCGGTCATTGGTGTCATCGGTTCGATTCCGCCCCATTTGCTTGATGAATCGCAACGCTCAAAACCAATGGATATCAAAAATATGCTAATTGATATCGGTGCGGATGATAAGGAAGATGCGAAGAGGATCGGTATAAAGCCAGGTCAGCAGATTGTACCGATTTGTCCATTCACTCCCATGGCCAATGAGAAGAAAATCCTCGCAAAAGCGTGGGATAATCGTTACGGCTGCGGACTTGCGATAGAATTGTTAAAGGATTTAAAAGGTGAAACGTTACCGAATATCTTATATTCCGGGGCAACCGTCCAGGAGGAAGTTGGATTAAGGGGTGCGCAAACTGCAGCTCATATGATCAAACCGGATCTTTTCTTCGCTTTGGATGCAAGTCCGGCGAATGATATGTCCGGCAGTAAGAATGAATTTGGCCAGCTAGGAAAAGGGGCACTGCTCCGCATTTTCGATCGTTCGATGGTCACTCATCGCGGCATGAGGGAATTCATCCTTGATACGGCCGAGTCGAATGAGATTCCATATCAATATTTCGTATCTCAAGGCGGCACGGATGCAGGGCAAGTCCATATTGCAAACGAAGGCATTCCAAGCGGGGTGATTGGCATTTGTTCCCGCTATATTCATACACATGCATCCATGATTCATATTGATGATTATGCCGCTGCACGTGAACTGATTGGGAAATTGGTTCGTTCCTGTGATAAAACGACATTCGAGACCTTGATTAATAACGGTTGATGGTGGAAGCTGAAATGGAAAGGGATGCTGTCATGTATCCTTTTCCATCAGCTTTTTTTTTACATAGAAGGAAGGTAATTATATTGAAAATAGCAGTAGGCAGTAAGAATCCGGCGAAAGTAAGTGCCGTGCTTGGTGTATATGAAGATGCAGAAATCATTTCGCTTCAAGTGGAGAGCGGGGTCCCGGAACAGCCTTTTTCAGACGAGGAAACGATGGAGGGGGCAATGACACGTGCCAGGAACTGCTTGATTCACAGTGATGCCGAAATGGGCATCGGGCTTGAAGGCGGTGTCGTGAAAATGGGACAAGCCCTGTTTTTGTGTAATTGGGGTGCAATGGCAACAAGGGATGGTGAGGTCTTTGTAGCTGCCGGAGCGAGAATCCCAATTCCGGGAATTGTTGCTGAGAAGCTGCTGGACGGTGAAGAGTTGGGCCCGGTGATGGACGCCTTCACAAGGCAAGAGAATATTAGCAAAAAGGAAGGAGCGATCGGCGTATTTACAAATGAGCGAATCACCAGGGGGGCCATGTTCCTTCATATCATGAGGATGCTTGCCGGTCAACACGAGTATAAGCTGAAAAAGAAAAAACAGGATTTTTGAATCCCCGTCATGGAAAAGCGGGTTTCGAATGATGAAAACGAATACTGCCAAAACAAAGCAGGAACGGACAGGATTTTATTGAGCGGCCTTGCTAGTATAGTAACAAGGGGGGAACGAAATGGGGTGGGTTGAATCAATCCAAAAAGCCATCGAATATATCGAGGAGAACTTATTGGAGGACCTGACGATCGAGAGCATTTCCAGGCAGGCGAATGCCTCAGCTTTTCATTTTCAACGGACTTTCACCATTTTAACGGATATAACCATTGGTGACTATATTCGTCGTCGAAGACTGACCTTAGCGGCCCAGGAGATTTCATCAACAAATGGCAAGGTCATTGATTTAGCCTACAAGTATGGCTATGACACCCCCGAGGCATTCTCGAAAGCTTTTCGAAGGCAGCATGGGGTATCTCCAAGCGAAGCCCGAAAGTATATGGGGAAACTGAAATTCTATGAACGCCTGGTGATACAGGTGATTCTGAAAGGGGCAAAACCGATGAAATACAATATCCTTGAAAGGGATTCCTTTCAATTGATTGGAATCAAGCAGGAGTTTTCCTTGGTTAATGAAGAGAATTTAATCGGGATTCCAAAGTTGTGGGAGAAAGTGAATGCGGATGGAACAGGTAATAGGTTAGCTAAGTTGAACAATGGCCAAATAGAAGGCTTGATTGGTGTATGTGTCGATAAGCGGACTGTGGAAAAAAATGAAACGATGGATTATTGGATAGGAGCAGAGTATGCCGGGAAAGTGCCTGAAGAGTTTTCAACCCTTACGATACCGGCTTCCAAGTGGGTTGCTTTCGAAGTTCACGGACCTATGCCTGATGCCATCCAACAAGCTTGGAAACGAATTTTTTCCGAATGGTTCCCTACCAGCGGTTATGAACATGCCGGAACTCCAGAATTGGAAGTATACGCGAATGACGACGCTTCAAACCCTGACTATTACTCTGAAATTTGGATTCCCATAAAAAAGGGATAAGTTAAAAAATTCTTTTCGCTTGCAGGGGAGGCCCTGCAAGCTTTTTTTCATTTCTTTATAATGATCAAACATTCATACTTGAGCTGAGCAGTGAAGGGGCAGGGAGTTTTACAGCCCTTCTTCAAAAATATAAGAAAGCACTTTCATCGCTTGATTGACGGATTCTACCGTGACACTCGCCTTTTCCGATAATTCCTTTAAGGCATGATGATGGGATTCCGGACGAATCAAAATAAGCGGTTTACCCAGGGAGATGGCGGTGCTTGCGTCCATGGCGGTATTCCACTGTTTATATTTCTCGCCAAATAGAGCGACAACAAGATCAGCTTTTTTCATCAAAAGAGCTGTCCGTAAATTATTGATTTGGGAAGCTGCCGCATCCTTCAGGATGGGATTCGGCTGTTCCCCGAGGATATCTTCACCGATATCATCGGAGCGTTCATGATTTTCCATCGGGCCTACAAATTCTAAAGGGAGCTTCAGTGCAGCGGCCTTATCTCTCAGCTCACTTCTCCAATTCGAATGGATCTCCCCAGCAAGATACACGGTTAACTTCATTGTTTTCCTCCTCGGTATTAAAATTGCTTTCATTGTACCATGTTTTTTAGAAAATGGATGAATTCCATAAATAAGGATAATATTATCCATAAGGTAGTAAAAGAGACGGCTGGAGGAATGACGATGGCTTTATCGAATAAGAATATCCTTGTTTTCCTGTTGATAAGCAGTTTGATCGCGGGCTGCTCAGGCATTGAGAGACAAACCGAAAAGGCAATGAAGGCTGCTGAAGTGGCTTTTCGTGACGATGAAAAACAGCCCAATCAAGTGGCGGGGCTAATTCAGGTTTATCTGCCAAAGGATTTTAAAGTAGTGGAAGAACATGATAATAATTTGATTTTACAAAAAGATGATAAGATTTATATATTATTTGTCAATCCAAATGAAAAAGAAGACAGCTCCGTGTTATATTTGGCGATAAAAGAACAAGGTGATCAAAATGTAATGCTGCATTCTTTCCAAACCGATGATAAATTCGGCTTTATTTCGGTCAAAGAGATACCGAAAGAAAAGTATGAGCTTGCAGTGGGGATCGGCGGGGTGAAGCTGACAACCGAAACGGATAAAGACCAATTAAAAACCGATGCAAAACAAATGATGGAAATCGTTTCATCCGTGCCCCAGAAATAAGCTTTATCACGGCCGTTCAACCGATCCGTATTAATGGTTGATTTCTGGAGAGTCTGGTATGATGGGATTATAAAAACTATGGTGTCATTTAGAGCAGGAGGAATATTCAAATGGAAAATTTACAAACCGTTGAGCAATATGATGCATTGAAAAATGAAGGCAAACATATCTTTCTTTTTTCAGCGACATGGTGCGGGGATTGCCGTGTAATCGAACCGATCATGCCGGAGATTGAAACGAAATTTCCTGACTTTACATTCATTCATGTGGACCGTGATGAATTCATCGATGTGTGTGCGGCGAATGATGTATTCGGCATACCAAGTTTCATCGCGTATGATAATGGTGTAGAGTTAGGCAGATTCGTGAGCAAGGATCGCAAAACGCAAGAACAAATTGAGGAATTCATTCAATCACTATAATTAATTTCCCCTTCTCGCTGGGGATTTTTCAATGAAGAGGAGGGTCAGTCATGAAAATGGACAGCACGAAGCTGAAAAATATCCTGAAAGAACGTTTAAAAGATGAAAATCGCACATTCAAATTCGATAGCAAGCAAGATACGTTACGGGTGGAAAATGTGAAGACCGGGAAGGGGATCACCATCGAGTTGCCTCCTGTACTTGCTAACTATGAAAACGTACAGGAAAAGGCCATCGATGAAATTATCTATTACGTGGAAGAGGCCCTGAATGTGATGGGGGGAGTACACAGCATGGAAGGCAAGGAGAAATTCATTTTCCCAGTCATCCGCTCGACCTCCTTTCCAATGGAATCGGAAGAAGGAAATCCATTTTTATTCGATGAGCATACGGCTGAAACCCGGATTTTTTATGCCCTTGATTTAGGGAAAACCTACCGTCTTATAGATGAAAAGATGATTCAACGGGAAAATTGGCAGGGTGACAGGATCCGTGAAATTGCCCTTTTCAATGCCCGTTCCCTTTCCACTGAAATGAAGTCGGATATCGTTGCAGGTAATGCATTTTATTTTTTGAACACGAATGATGGGTATGATGCCAGCAGGATCCTGAATGATTCATGGCTTCGGGAAATGAAGGACAAGGTCGAGGGAACCATGGCTGTTGCCATTCCCCATCAGGATGTCATCATCATTGCCGATGTGAAGAATGATACGGGCTATGATATTCTTGCTCAAATGGCGATGAGCTTCTTTGCCAGCGGGCATGTTCCGATAACGGCTCTATCATTTCTTTACGAAGAAAATGAGTTGGAGCCCATCTTCATTATGGGTAAAAACAAAAAGCGTGAACAATGATATATTGAATCATAAAAGGACCGTGTCAGCATCTGACATCGGTCCTTTTAAAGTTTAATAGAGTTTATGACCCTTAGAGTTGATATTTATTTTTTTATCGGCGATAATTAAATTGTAATATTTTGAAAATACAGAATAAAACGATAGAACGAGCGTATGAACGTTGTGGGAAAGTGCAAAGCATTGAGCCGCCGGGGGAGCAAGTTCCAAAAATATCCCTTGGAGCAAATCTCTCAGGTAAATGGAACCGCAGCTGGACGCAACTCTGGACAGCGCGCAGGAAGTGTGCCGTCAACGGGGAAATCTCCACGACCAAAATGGAGTTGAATTCTCAGGTGAAAGGACAGAGAAGGGAGCGGCAGGTTTGCGCAACCCTTCTCTGTCCTTTTTTAATTGGGCATTATGCATACAAAAGGTTTGCAGCGAACATGGAACCTACTAATATGCCAATCAACTTAAAATAATGGGGGAGAATAATCGTGAATGTGAAAAGCAAATTAATGAACATGCTGGAAGCCCGTAAAGAGGAAATGGTTCAAATCCGCCGTCATTTACACGAGAATCCGGAGCTATCCTTCAAAGAAGAGAAAACGGCAAAATATATCATTGATTTTTATAACGGGAAAGATGTATCGATTCAAACGAATGCAGGAAATGGATTAGGGATCATCGTGACGATCGAAGGCGGGAAACCAGGGAAAACGATTGGTCTCCGTGCCGATTTCGATGCACTGCCGATTACAGAAGAAGCGGAGGTCCCGTTCCGTTCAAAAAATGAAGGTGTCATGCATGCCTGCGGACACGATGGGCATACCGCTTATTTATTGGTACTGGCAGACTGCATCATTGAGCTGAAGGATTCCCTATCAGGTACGATCAAAATAATTCATCAACATGCAGAAGAAACACCTCCTGGTGGAGCAAAGAGCATCATGGAATCGGGGGTTTTGGATGAACTGGACGCTGTCTTTGGAATTCATTTATTCCCCTCGCATCCAGCAGGGGTCGTCGGGTATCGCAGCGGCTATTCGATGGCTGGACGGACCTATTTCAAATTAGCCATAAAGGGTGTGGGCGGCCATGGTTCCTCCCCGCATATGGCTAATGATTGTGGCAGGCGCCCATTTCGTGACAGCCGTACAAACCGTAATCAGCCGCCGCTTGAACCCTTTTGATATGGGAGTAGTCACAATCGGCTCCTTCGATGGAAAGGGAAGCTTTAATGTCATTAAAGATCGTATAGAAATTGAAGGGGATGTCCGTTATATGACGGCAGAGACCCAGCAGCTGATCGATAAGGAAATCCACCGGATCGTTAAAGGGATAGAAACGGAATTTGATGTTCAGTGCGAGCTTACATATGTGCCCGATTATCCTCCGTTATATAATGACCCTGAACTGACTGGATTCGTGAAAAATAGCCTGGAAAGCATGAATGACAAAGATGTTAAGAATGTTGTGGAATTTCCGGTTTTCTCAGGTTCGGAAGATTTTTCGTATTATGCAGAAAAGATTCCTGGCTGCTTCTTTTACATTGGCTGTAAACCGAAAGGGGTGGAAAAGGCCTATTTCAATCACCATCCTAAATTCGACATTGATGAAGATGCCCTTTTGATCGCCTCCAAATCAGTGGCGCAGGTTGTATGCAGTTTTTATGAATGGAAATAGTCTTCTTTGGTCTTTGTTTGCAAAAAAAAACGCAGAAACCCACAAAACACCGTTCGGTATTAACGAACGGTGTTTTATGGGTTGCGGCATGTATTTGAATGCCGCCGGCGGTATCATGAAGGATGTTGCAATGAATTGGCCAGTCTGCTTCCAAGGCTGCACGAAAACTTAATCTCTTTGTAAACGCGATTTAACAGCGGTGTTTTATTTAAATAGTAGACTAGGGGCTAATGTTCATTCGCAATTGATAGGTTTAAACTCATTCCAGAAGGGGTTTAATAGGATAGGAGTTCTGCGAACTTCGTAAAGTTAGCAGGAATGCGATAAAAAAATAGATGCCAATCCCAATTCAGCTTAAATTTTCTCGATATTTTTAAAATAACTGGTAGAATTAGTTACATAACTACAGATGTAGAAAGAGTGATAGTTTTGAAATGGCTAAATAAGATGAAAAAATGGTTCCAAGCAGAGGAAATTATTGAAATCGAAGAAATAATTATAGATGAGCCGCTTGATGAAGAGACATTAAAGAAAATGGATTTTTCAAAGCTTCCGAAGTCAAAGAAAGAAGAAATAAAAGTTTACAATCAAAAAGTGGAAAAAATGTCCCAGACGCCAGACCCGGATACGAAAATCCTGTTTCAATATCCAAAAGGACAGTTCAAGTTTCCGCTCATTCCAGACCGGGAGCAGAATAAAAGAAAGCCTAGGGAAAGGAACAGGGAAGAAAATGAACCCAAACAGGGGAAAAATGTGACCAAAGAAACAACGAAAAGGCCTGTAAGGGATAGTGAACCGAAACGGAGAAGCTTCGACCGGGAGGAAACCTCAAAAATAGTCCCGTCAAATACTCCATTCCGCCCAACGGAAATCCCTTCACCCATATATGGGTTCCGTCGTCCGGAAAAAAAAATAGTCCCATCTGAAGAAATTGTCGAATATGAATTAGAAAGCAAAATGCGCAGCCTAAAAAAAGAAAGGGCTGATATCGAGATTCCGGTATCGATCCCTGAAATTCCCAAAGAAGTGTCACATGAGGAAATGACGATAGAGCCATCCGTTCTTATATCGGAAAAAGCGGAAGAAAAAAGGGAAGATTCGGAGATACCCGCTTTCTTTCGCAGGAATTCCATAGAGTCACTGCCAGAAGAAGCAGTAGGCGAGCCTGACATAGTTGAGCCTGCGGTGGAAAAAGAGACCATTGAACAGGACCAGGTCGATTTTGGACGCGAAGTCGCTGTATCCATCATCGAACAGGCCGATGACACACCGCCTGAAGCTATATCGGTTCCGGAGGAGGTTGCTGCACAATCAAATCAACCATCCGTCAGTCAAGGGACACTGCCTGAAGATCCATCAGAGGCAACACCTGAAGGGCAGCCTAAACGTCCGAAAAAACATATCCCATTCAATGTGATGATGCTTAAGCAAGACCGGGAAAAAAACAGCTTCATGGATAAGATGATGCCGGAAAAAAAAAGCCTTAATTCGGAAAGGGCAGTAGCTTCACCTGATAAGCGACCAATGAATGATGCTGCTGAAACGGAGGCAGTACAAGCGAAACCATCCGCCATTCCTGAACGGAAACAGGAGGAGGGCAGAGTTATGCCGAAAGAGGGGACTCCGATCATTAAACCAACCTTTTTGGACACGAAGGCTGGTTCGGAAACCGCCGCCGAGCCTGAAATTACAGTTGAATCCAATATGGGTTCCAGTTCGGTCACTAGGCCGCTCTTGGAGCAGGAATCCCTTTCTGGAAATGGGTATCAAGAAGCAGTTTATACTGAGGCGGCAGCAGAAAGTGGCCAGGACGATACCCCGGCAGTTTATGGCTCCGTGGAAGCGGAGGATAATCCATATTATGTGTTCCCGAATATCGAATTGCTGACACCTCCCACTTATGCTGTACATGATGATGAGTGGCTCGAGGAACAGACTTTATTACTTGATGAGACATTGAAAAATTTCAATGTCCGTGCAAAGGTCGTCAATGTCACTCAAGGACCGGCAGTAACTCGTTTCGAGGTGCATCCGGAACCGGGAGTGAAGGTGAATAAGGTGACGAACCTGATGGATGACATCAAATTGAGCCTTGCTGCTCAGGATATGCGGATGGAAGCGCCCATTCCCGGTAAACATACAATTGGCATCGAGATTCCGAACAGGAAAAGCAAACCGGTATTTTTGCGTGAGGTTTTGGAAAGTACTGAGTTTCAAGAGCATGAATCACCGCTTGCTGTCGCTTTAGGACTCGATATATCCGGTCAGCCGATCATCACGGATTTGAGAAAGATGCCGCATGGATTGATAGCCGGGCAAACGGGATCGGGGAAAAGTGTCTGTATCAACACGATGCTGGTCAGCTTGCTGTATAAAGCGACGCCGCAGGAGTTGAAATTACTCTTGATTGATCCGAAAATGGTCGAGCTCGCCCCTTATAACCGGATCCCGCATTTGGTCAGTCCAGTCATAACCGATGTAAAAGCCGCTACGGCTGCGTTGAAATGGGCTGTAGAAGAGATGGAACGGCGTTATGAATTGTTTGTACATGCTGGTGTGCGTGATATCACCCGCTTTAATGACCAAGCGGAAAAAGCCGGTCAATATTCAAGCAAGCTGCCTTATATCCTGGTGATCATCGATGAGCTTGCGGATCTAATGATGATGTCCCCGGCTGATGTAGAGGAAGCGATTTGCCGGATTGCGCAAAAGGCCCGTGCCTGCGGCATTCATTTGATTGTAGCCACTCAAAGACCTTCAGTCGATGTCATAACGGGATTGATCAAGGCAAATATCCCGACGAGGATCGCTTTTTCAGTATCTTCACAAGTCGACTCCCGTACAATCATCGATAGCGGCGGTGCAGAAAAATTATTGGGAAGAGGAGATATGTTATTCGCCGAAAACGGCTCATCGAAAACGGTGCGCCTGCAAGGGACTTTTGTGAGCGATGAAGAAATCGATCAAGTCGTCAACCACGTAAAACTTGAACAGCAGCCGAAGTATCTGTTTGAACAGGAAGACTTGCTGAACAGGGCCGAGGTCACGGAAGAAGCGGATGAACTGTTTTTCGAGGCATGTGAATTTGTCGTGAGCCAGCAGGCTGCATCTGCATCGAGTGTCCAAAGGCGCTTCCGTGTCGGCTATAACCGTGCAGCGCGTCTAATAGAAATGATGGAGCAACGGGGAGTCGTTTCCGAATCCAGGGGCTCAAGGCCCAGGGATGTATTGATTACGGAAGAAGAACTGGAATTTTTACATGTTAATTAAGAGAACCTAATAAAAGGAAATTGAATATAATGTGAAAGGGTGAAAACCCTTTTTTATCACCTTAATTGAGGGAAAAACCAATGATTTGATAAATTGGCATCTGCCTGACATGGATGAATGAATAAAAAAGTGATATAATAGTTTTTTGTTGATGAATGATTAAAAATAAGAGCTTGAAAAACCTATTAAGAAATTGCGTTACTAACAAGTCTCGTAATGGAAAAAACAAATAAAAGATGACGTCATATACTGTCATACAGGTAGACGATTGGTGGAGGTTCGCTTTATGACTGCTTACCATTTTGTGGGAATTAAAGGATCGGGTATGAGTGCTCTTGCACAAATACTGCATGATATGAATATTGAAGTGCAGGGTTCCGATTACGAAAAAGAATTTTTTACACAATTGGCATTAGAAAAAGCCGGGATTAAAATCCTTCCTTTTAACGAGGAAAATATTCAACCTGGAATGACAATCATTGCAGGAAATGCGTTTCCGGATAGTCATCCGGAAATCGTGAAGGCAAAAGAACTTGATTTGCCGATTATCCGTTATCACCGCTTCCTAGGTGATTTCATGAAAAATTTCATTAGCGTGGCCGTTACGGGAGCGCATGGTAAAACATCGACGACCGGCTTGCTTGCCCATGTAATGGGAGGCGCTAAACCGACATCCTTCTTAATTGGGGATGGAACGGGTAAAGGAATCGTGAATTCTGATTACTTCGTATTCGAAGCATGTGAATATCGCCGTCATTTCCTTTCCTATTATCCGGATTATGCAATCATGACGAATATCGATTTTGATCATCCTGATTATTACGCCAATGTCGAAGACGTGTTCGAGGCTTTCCAAACGATGGCCCTTCAAGTCAACAAAGGCATCATTGCGTGCGGGGATGATGAGCATTTACCACATATTCAGGCGAAAGTACCGGTTATTTTTTACGGATTTGCAGAAGGAAATGATTTTCAAGCGAAAAATGTTTCCGTCACTCCGGATGGCACGACTTTTGATGTGCATGTAAGGAACAATTACTATGATACATTCACTATTCCTACTTTTGGAAAGCATAATGTATTGAATGCACTTGGTGTCATTGCACTTTGTAAATATGAAAACTTGGATACGGAAGCTGTGAAAGCCCAATTGCGGACTTTTGGCGGAGTTAAACGCCGGTTCTCCGAAAAGGAAATCGGAAGTCAGATCATCATTGATGATTATGCACACCATCCGACCGAGATCTTTGCAACTGTCGACTCGGCTCGTCAGAAATATCCAGAGCGTGAAGTTGTTGCAGTATTCCAGCCACATACTTTCTCGAGAACGCAGGCATTCCTGGATGAATTCGCCGACAGCTTGAATTTGGCCGACAAAGTATACTTATGTGAAATTTTTGGATCTGCTCGTGAACATCAAGGGAAGTTATCAATTGAAGACCTTCAAGATAAGATTCCCGGTGCCGAGCTGATTACGGAGAACACAACATCAAAATTGCAACATCATGAAAACAGTGTCGTGTTATTCATGGGTGCGGGGGACATTCAAAAGTTCCAGGCAGCCTACGAGCATTCACTGCAGGTAAAATAAAAAAAACGACCATCCGTTAGTAGCGGGTCGGTCGTTTTTTTATTGGGTTTTATGTTATTTCAAATTTTCAGGATTTAAATTTTCCAGTTCCGGTAAAACGAAGCGGCCGTCCTTACGTATCAAGACGTCATCAAAATGGATTTCCCCGCCGCCATATTCAGGCCGCTGGATATTGACCAGGTCCCAGTGAATGTCTGAGTGGTTTCCGTTAAAGGCATCATCATAGCATTGCCCGGGAGTGAAATGAAAACTTCCATCAATTTTTTCATCAAAGAGGATATCTTGCATCGGGTGTAGAATATATGGATTTACACCAATTGCAAATTCACCGATGTATCGTGCGCCTTCATCAGTATCAAAAATTTTGTTGATGCGTTCCGTATCATTCGCAACCGCTTCAACGATTTTTCCATCCTTGAATGTCAACTTCACGTTTTCAAAAGTAAAACCCTGATAAGGGGACGGAGTATTATACGAAATCACTCCATTGATGGAATCTTTAACCGGGGCCGTATATACTTCACCGTCAGGAATGTTCAGCTCACCCGCACATTTGATGGCTTTGATGTCTTTGATGGAGAAGGTTAAGTCCGTACCGGGCCCAGTTAAGCGGACCTTATCCGTTTTATCCATCAATTCAACAAGATTGTCCATTGCTGCGCTCATTTTGCCATAGTCGAGGTTGCAGACTTCGAAATAAAAGTCTTCGAATGCTTCTGTGCTCATTTTGGCTAATTGGGCCATTGAATTTGTCGGGTAGCGAAGTACGACCCATTTTGTTTTTGGCACGCGGATATTTCTATGTACTTTACCGACTGTCTGTCCATGAATCGCCATCTTCTCTGAAGGGACATCGGATTGTTCATTGATATTATCCCCGGCACGAAGCCCGATATAAGCATCCATCTGTTTCATTACGTTTGCTTCAAACTCACCCATCAACTTGTACTGTTCTTCTTTGGCACCCATCAGCAAGGCACGATCCACTTGGTGATCCTTTAAAAGGACGAATGGGTAACCACCTGCTGCATAGGCTTCATTCACAAGTGCGTTAACAAGTTCACGCTGCAATCCGAAGTTTTCGATCAAGATTCTTTCACCTTTTTGAAGCTTAACGGAATAATTGATTAAGTTTTTGGCCAATGTACCAATTCTGGGATCTTTCATAAAAATACCTCCATTGTTTAAATTCGACTTATCTTTTCTATCATACCCGATTTCCTGCCATAAGTGTCACCCATGAATTTCACGGAGGAACTGGATGCAGACAACAATATTTCCAGATTAGGGTTTGATAGGGTATATTGAAAAAATAAATAAGTTTATAATAATAGGGAAGGGGTAATTAATATCTAACAGCTATTAAATAAGTCGATTTTTTCGGAGGTGTTCCAATGGAGATTATTTTGTACGTAAGTGCTGCAGTTGCAGCGATTGCTTTTTTGGTACTTGTTATTTTTCTAACAAAGGTACTGACATCACTTCAAACTACCCTGGACAGTGTGGCCCGGACGCTGACAGGACTAGAGAGCCAAATGCAGGGCATAACGCTCGAAACTACTCAGTTATTACATAAAACGAATACGTTGGCTGAAGATTTGCAGCAAAAGTCGGAAAACCTGAACACGGTGGTGGATGCAGTGAAGGATGTAGGCACATCCATCTCTAGCTTTAATTCTTCCATCCAAAAGGTTTCCCATAAAGTGCAGGCTGAGATTGATAATAATCAAGAACGAATCTCACAAATTGTACAATGGAGCAATGTAGCCATGGAGATCAGGGACAAGTGGAAGGCCAGAAGCAAACAGGCTGCCCCGACCCCTACTGAAAGGGCGGAGTTAGAAAGGGAAGCGCTTGAAACTGATGACCTGCCTAAAAAAAGGTTTTTACGTTCTAGATCTTAAAATCTAGTTAAATAAAAAAATGAATTGAAAATTGAAAGGGGAATGTATTATGACTCAAAAAGAATTTCCGACAAAAGATTATCAGAAATCATATGAGGACGAACGCGACTCGATCAATTCTAAGGACTTTATGATTGGCGCCTTGATTGGCGGCATGATCGGAGCGGCCACAGCTTTATTCATGGCTCCGAAAACAGGCAAGGAATTAAGGAATGATTTCAATGAACAAGCTAGAAACATTTCAGAGAAAACAGAAAGATTAAGACAAACGGCGATGGAAAAAGGGACAGTCCTTGCTGATACTGCAAAAGAAAAAACGAGCTCTGTCACGGAAATCGTTTCCAATAAATCCTCAAATATCGTCAATAAAGTGAAAAGCCTAAAAACGGGAAAAGAAAACGGGGACGCGGCTGATGATACGACGAATTCCAGCAATAAGGATATAGATGTAACCGGAACTTCCGATGCTCCTATCGTATCCGTCGAAACGAACTTTGCTAACGGCAATGACTCGGAAAATAATCCTGCAGATCCTACAAGCGGAAACAAGAATGCTGCAAAATTAAAACTTGATGAAGCGAAAAAGGCATTTGATGAAACAGAGAATAATCTAAAGAAATAAATTCCTAGGATTCCTTCAAAGGGGATGAAAAGGCATAAAGGGACGAAGAATAAGGCGGTGAAGTGCTTTGATGGCTTCATCGCCTTTTTGATGGTAAGATTTATATGGACAAGGAAAGGAGATTGTTTTATGGTCATGAGTAAAATCGAAACAGAAGAACAATTCAATGAGCTTCTAAAAGAGGATACATTCCTGCTTTTCAAGCATAGTGTAACATGCCCGGTCAGTGCTGAAGCATTTGAACAATATCAGAGGTACATCTTGGAGAACGAACAGCTTAAAACGGCCTATTTAGCCGTTCAGGAAGCTCGTCCACTATCTAACTATGTGGCAGAAACATTTGATGTCAAACATCAATCACCTCAGGCCATCCTTTTTAAAGGTGGAAAACCTGCCTGGAATGAATCTCATTGGCGGATTACATATGATTCATTGAGCAAGGCCATTACTGAATGAATGAATGAAGGCCGGATCCCTTTAGTAAGGGGGTCCGGCCTTTTATTATTCCATTTGGTGGCCATGGGAATTTTAAACGGTCTCCAGGGGAACCCTTTTCTTTAAAGGCCCTTCCTGTTCAAGTGGAAGACGATTTGGTCATGTCCAATTTCTCTTTAAGGTAAAATATCGATTAAATTATAGCTTTCTTGTTCTATTTCCAATATAATTCCTACAATGGATTGTTCCAATATTCAGTCTAATTCGTTTTTCCTGCATGTAACACCTGATTTTATGCATTCATAACTTTAATGCTTAAAAGCGTTTAATTATTAAAGAAAAATATAGTGACATTTATGGACACTTCATTTATAATTGATTTAATCATACATGAAATATTCTAAATTTTTCATTGATAATACAATCGGGGTGGACGTTCGAGGATCCAGATGGGATTTTTTTAGTTGGAGTCCGCTGAACCGATTTCTATTTTAAAAAACGAAGGGATGGATATGTAATGAGCAACAAAGAGCTTGATGGACTTCGTAATCAACTGGATGATGTGAACCTTCAGTTATTACATCTTATTAATCAACGTGCTGAACTTGTACAGGAAATTGGTCGCGTTAAAGAAAAACAAGGTGTAAACCGTTACGATCCGGTCCGTGAAAGAACAATGCTGGATCTTATCGAAGCCAATAATCAAGGACCGCTGGATCTTGGTTCGATTAAACATATTTTCAAAGAAATCTTTAAATTAGGCTTGGAGCTTCAAAAAGATGATCAGAAGAAAACGCTTCTTGTATCAAGAAAACAAAAGGCTGAAGACACGATCATCGACATTAAAGGTGAATTGGTAGGTAACGGAATCCCTAGCTTCGTTTTCGGACCATGTGCCGTTGAATCTTATGAACAAACAGCTGCGGTGGCGGAAGTCATTAAAGCTAAAGGCCTGAAATTGATGCGCGGCGGTGCATTTAAGCCACGTACATCTCCATATGACTTCCAAGGGCTTGGTTTGGAAGGTTTACAAATACTTAAACGTGTTGCTGATGAATACGGCTTGGCTGTCATCAGTGAAATCGTGAGTGCCAACGATATTGAAGCGGCAATCGATCATATCGATGTCATCCAAATCGGTGCGCGCAACATGCAAAACTTCGACTTGCTAAAAGCTGCAGGTGCTGTAAATAAACCGGTTCTTTTAAAGCGTGGACTGGCGGCAACGATCGAAGAGTTCATTCATGCAGCGGAATACATCATGTCGCAGGGCAATGGCAACATCATCCTTTGTGAACGCGGTATCCGTACTTACGAAAAAGCAACAAGGAATACACTTGATATCTCAGCTGTACCGATTTTAAAACAAGAAACTCATTTACCTGTCATGGTTGATGTGACGCATTCAACTGGACGTCGCGATCTTCTGCTTCCTACGGCTAAAGCGGCTCTTGCAATCGGTGCTGACGGTGTTATGGCTGAAGTGCATCCAGATCCTTCCGTTGCTTTATCTGATTCTGCACAGCAAATGGACTTCAAACAATTTGATGAATTCTACGATGAAATTAAACGTTTGAACTGGGTAACTGTATAAGCCAAGAAAGTCTTTAAATCATCTACTTACGGCCCTTACCAACTTGGCAAGGGCTTTTTTTAATGGTAAAATACTAGTTTTTACAGAAAAAGCTTCGAAATAAGCACTATTGGATTGCAGGAAAGATTCTACTATCGTATGATAAATAACAAGAATGAGAACTGTTCGGAAGATTGAGTCATACATAAAGTGATATCTATGTGAATTTTATACTTAAATAGGGTATTGAATATTTGACTGAGAAGAGAGTAGGACTGCATTTTTGTTAGGCAGGTCATTCCTAAAATAATCTTCCTTATAGAGAAAAACGCATAAAAGATCTTTTTCCGAAATAATTCGGGTCTTTTATGGGGAAAATGAAAGAAATGGAGGAATGGATGAATGAATAATATAACCATTTATGATGTGGCGCGTGAGGCGAATGTTTCCATGGCCACCGTTTCCCGCGTAGTTAACGGGAATCCAAATGTAAAGCCTGCAACAAGGAAGAAAGTTTCCGATGTGATTGAGAAGTTAGGGTACCGTCCCAATGCAGTGGCGAGGGGACTTGCCTCAAAGAAAACGACTACAGTCGGGGTCATCATCCCGGATATCTCGAGCATCTTTTTTGCCGAATTGGCACGTGGCATAGAAGATATAGCCACAATGTATAAATACAATATCATTCTTAGCAGTTCTGATGAGAATATAGATAAGGAATTCCATTTGCTGAATACGATGCTTGGAAAACAAGTGGATGGTATCGTGTTCATGGGCGGAAACATCTCTGATGAGCATGTTAAAGAGTTTACGAATTCACCGGTTCCAATCGTTCTGGCAGGTTCGGTGGATGAAAGCGGGCAAGTTCCATCGGTTAATATTGATTATGAGGCGGCGGCATTTGACGCAGTGACATTCTTTGCTAATAAAGGCCACAAGCATATCGCTTTTGTAAGCGGAAACCCTTCCGCGCTGATTAATGAAATGAAATTGACTGGTTATAAACGAGGATTGAAAGAAGCTGGTCTTTCATTTGATGAAAGTTATATTGTTGAAGGTGATTATACATATGATTCAGGAATTGAATCTTTTGAAAAGTACCTGGAAGTTGAAGACAGACCGACGGCATTCATCGCCGGTGCTGATGAAATGGCTCTTGGAATTGTCCATGCCGCACAGGACAAAGGGTATAATGTACCCGAAGACTTTGAAGTGATCAGCTTCGATAACACGAGATTGACATTGATGGTGCGTCCGCAAATCACCACGATCGTTCAACCTTTATATGACATTGGTGCGGTTGCGATGAGGCTCCTTACAAAGTTGATGAATAAAGAACAAGTGGAGGAAGGTCTTGAAAAAGTGATCCTCCCGCACCGGATTGAAAACCGTCAATCAACGAAATAAACTTGTTTGGAGAGTGTCCCGGAGGGCACTCTCTTTTTATTTCCAACTCGAACAAAAAAGATCGTTTTTCAACGATCTTTTAACTTTGTTCATTGCTTTTCGACGTTTGCTTGGAAGACCTGATGGGATAAAGGGCCTTTTCAAGCGTCAGGGCATTCTTCTCGGTAATTTCAGGCTTCCTCGGAATCGGTTCGTAAATATCCTCCATGTCATCCCATTCATCCGGCAGCGTGACAGGGGACTCAGGCTGCCAGCAATCGAGCCATTCCTTTGATAGGGGACCAGATAGATCATTGTTCGTCATTTCAAGCCAGACCCTCGCCCAAGCCCTCGGGACGACGCGCCATATATCATATCCGCCGCCGCCTACTGCAATCCACCGTCCTTCGCAAAACTTATGGGCCATTTCGTGGGCCAACTTTGGTATTTCCCTATAAATCTTCATGGTGGCAGATAAATGGGTGAGCGGATCGTAATAATGGGAATCCGCCCCGTTTTGCGTTAATATGACATCCGGTTTGAAGAATTCAATGACCTCCTTAAAGGAAGCCCTATAACATTCGAGCCAGGATTCATCTTCAGTGAACGCATCGACCGGGATGTTGAATGAATAGCCGTAGCCTTTTCCCTGGCCACGCTCGTTAATATTGCCGGTGCCGGGAAATAAGTAGCGCCCCGTTTCATGAATGGATAGGGTGCATACATCGGGATCATCATAAAATGACCATTGGACCCCGTCACCATGATGTGCATCGGTATCGACATACAAGACACGTGCCCCGTATTTTTTTTGCAGGTATTTAATCGCGACCGAACTATCATTGTAAATGCAAAAGCCTGAGGCCTTCCCCCGGAAACCGTGATGCAGGCCCCCGCCAAGATTAAGTGCGTGCTGGGACTGACCGGTCATGACGGCATCCACAGCCGTCAAGGTACCGCCTACAAGCAAGGCACTCGCTTCGTGCATTTTGGGGAAGATAGGGGTATCCTCTGTTCCCAGTCCATAATTTACTGCCTTTTCAGGGGGGAGCTTTCCCTGGCCCGCCAGTTTGACAGCGTTTACATAATGGTGATCATGGATCAGTTCCAATTCTTCAACGGTAGCCATTCTGGGCTTGATAATTTGATCATCATTGATGGCATGGTGTTTTTTTAATAAATCAAGCGTGAGTTTAAGCCGCTTTTGATTGAATGGATGTTCATCGTTGAATTTGTAGGTAAGCAGTTCATCCGAATAGACGAAAAGGGAGGTATCATTCATGTGAAATCCCCGGTAGGCTAGGCCATAAAACGGTATAGCCTTCTTTCTTCAAATCCTCCACCACCATAAATGGATTCATCGTCTGTACACGAATTACAAGAATTTTATAATCGCTTCCATTTTTTTCAGGATAAACAAGGGTGCTCAGGATATTCGAATTACGCCTTTTGAAAATATGGGCAATATCATGGAGGGAACCTGCCTTATCCGGGATTCTGATTTCAATTTGGGAACCGGGCTGATTGACTCCAGTCAACTCAACGTATGAATGAAGTAAATCGGAACCGGTTATGATGCCCACTAACTTCCTTCCCGTTACGATTGGAAGGCAGCTGATATTGTTATCACAGAAAACAGCCCCGATTTCTTCCACGAAATCCAGCGGGTGCCCCGTGATTATTTCCGTTTTCATGATGCTTGATAATGGTTTTTGTAAATCATTTTTGTATTCTGCGGTACGGAATATAGAAGGTGCAGCATCCCGAATATCTCGGTCGCTGACTAATCCCACAAGATGATAGCTGTCATCGACAATGGGTATATGGCGAATTCGCTTCTCCTTGATGATCATGACAGCGCTATGGATTGTATCTGTTGGAGTGAGGGTGATAATATCCTCATTCATTATTGTTTCTACAATCATTTTCCTTCCTCCTCTTATTCGCCTCTTTAATACATAAACCGATTCATAAAACGCAATTGGTCGAACTTCTGGATGGATTCAGGCGGGACTCTTTTGCCAATACGGGCCATCAGGCAGTTGGCGGGGTGGGAACTGATTTCAGGGTCATCTGTTGCAAAGTAGACCAAGCCACCCGCACTCATCATTTTTTCCATGACTTTCCGATAATCCCAAATATTCAGACCTGTCCCTTTCAAATCCCAATGCCAATAGTATTCAGTGGTGATGATGATGAAGTCTTCAACCGAATCGTCTTCCATGGAAAGGCGGATCAGGTTCTTCCCGACGGAGGCACCCCGGTATTCAGGGATGACCTCGATTGCACCAAGCTCAATCAGGTCCTCCATCTTAATTTCCGACCAGCGCTCCAAGGGATCGGGATATAAGTAAGTTACATAGCCCACGATCGTTTCATTTTCACGGGCGATGAAGATCCTGCCCTCAGGCAAGTCTGCAATCTCTATTAAGGCTTTATGCTGCAAAGCAGGCGGGCGAAAGGCGACCAAATCTTCGTGAAACCCATAAGCGGACATTTTTTCGCCGTTCAACGGACCTTCGATGATGAGCGTCCCGCTCGATGTCTGCAGTTCTTTAGTATAAAAGGTCTTATTATATTCCATTCTTTCACCACCCTTGTTATGTAGTAATCTTACACTCTGGCATTCCGGAGTATAAGAAGCGTTGCTTTTAAAAACTGACCGAATGGAAAGCTTAAATAAATTATACATAAAAACAAGGGGCATAATTTAGAAAGTTCAACACATATATGAATCTTTTGTTACAGTGCTTCCTCTTTCCCGGCCATCAACATGAATTCACCTTAACTCTACCATACTTGTCATTCTTCAAAATTCAGCAAGCAGGATTTTCCCTAATATGGAAGCTCTTAATATTTTAAAAATTGAGAAAATTGTCTTTTTATACTATAATAAAAATATAGAGCCGAATGAAGGGGGAGTTTGTCGTATGAATGTGAAAGCGTTGCCAGTAGTGGAAGGTAATTTTAATTTAAAGAATTATGATGAAAAATACAAGAAGTTTGACTGGTCTGAGACGGAAAAGGAATTCTCCTGGTCTGAAACCGGTAAAGTGAATCTTGCATATGAAGCCATTGACCGCCATGCCGAAACATACAAAAAGAATAAGATAGCCCTTTATTACAAAGACGATAAAAGAAATGAAAAGTATACATTCAAGGAAATGAAAGATTATACGAATCAAGCGGCCAATGTGTTCAAGAACATTGCCAATGTGGAAAAAGGTGATCGAGTTTTCATCTTCATGCCTCGCTCCCCGGAGCTTTATTTTGCATTGTTGGGTGCGATTAAAACGGGAGCGGTCGTTGGGCCGTTGTTCGAAGCCTTCATGGAAGGAGCAGTAAGGGATCGCCTTGAAGATAGTGAGGCAAGTGTGATTGTGACGACACCTGAACTATTGCCGCGCGTCCCAGTGGATGAGCTACCCCATTTGAAGCATATTTTCTTGGTGGGGGAAAATATAAAAGAAGAAGGAAAGTACCATCACTTCAATAAAAAATTAAAAGAAGCCGACAAAAATTTCGAAATTGAATGGGTGGATCGGAATGACGGTCTGATTCTTCACTATACCTCCGGTTCCACAGGCAGACCAAAAGGAGTGCTTCATGTCCATAATGCGATGATTCAGCATTATCAAACGGCAAGGTGGGTCCTTGATTTGCAGGATGAGGACGTGTATTGGTGCACAGCGGACCCTGGATGGGTGACAGGGACGTCTTACGGGATCTTTGGACCTTGGTTGACAGGAACCTCGAATGTCATTGTAGGCGGGCGGTTCAAGCCTGAATCCTGGTACAAGACCTTGGAGGACTTTGGTGTCACGGTATGGTATAGTGCCCCGACGGCCTTCAGGATGCTGATGGGCGCAGGTGACGAAATCGTTAAGCGGTTCGATTTAAGCACTCTCCGCCATATCTTAAGTGTCGGTGAACCGTTGAATCCGGAAGTGGTGCGCTGGGGAATGAAGGTATTCAATCACCGTATCCATGATACATGGTGGATGACGGAGACCGGGGCTCAGGTCATCTGCAATTATCCTTGCCTGGAAATTAAACCGGGTTCGATGGGCAAACCGATTCCTGGTGTGAAGGCGGCGATAGTGGATGATCAAGGCAACGAGCTTCCGCCGCATAGAATGGGGAACCTTGCCATCAAGAAAGGTTGGCCATCGATGATGAAGACCGTCTGGAAGAATGAAGCGAAATATGAATCTTACTTTATGCCAGGTGACTGGTATGTTTCGGGAGATTCCGCATATATGGATGAAGATGGTTATTTCTGGTTCCAAGGCCGTGTTGATGATGTCATCATGACGGCAGGGGAGAGAGTCGGACCTTTCGAAGTGGAAAGCAAGTTGGTCGAGCATCCTGCCGTAGCTGAAGCGGGGGTCATCGGTAAGCCGGATCCGGTTCGGGGGGAAATTATCAAAGCGTTTATCGCCCTTCGTGACGGATACGATGCAAACGATGAGTTGATTGAGGAAATTCGTACATTTGTAAAGCATGGTCTAGCAGCACATGCGGCACCTCGTGAAATTGAATTCAGGGATAAACTTCCTAAAACAAGAAGCGGTAAAATCATGCGCCGTGTCCTGAAAGCTTGGGAACTTGATTTGCCAACTGGTGATTTATCATCGATGGAGGATTGAGAAACTGAGCCGTGCTGATTATTGAAAAGAAAAAGGCATTCATTGTCCCTTTCATGGATGCCTTTTTGGGAGATTACAAGGAAACAGGCTGTCGGGTTCGCCCGACAGCCTGTTTTAGTTCAAGAAAGAGTGTCATTCTTCCTCTTCTTCAGCTTTATCCGTTTCTTTCTCTTTATCATTGACTGTGTCTTGATCTTTGTCGGTCTCTTGAATTTCTTTATCTGTATTTTCCTTGTTTTGATCTTTGTCTTGAGCTGGCTCTTTAACTTTATTCGTTTCTTTTTCTGGTTCTTTATCATTATCATTATCTTTATCTTTATCCGAACCGTTCTTTTC
Source organism: Peribacillus aracenensis (assembly GCF_025175645.1). Lineage (NCBI taxonomy): Bacteria > Bacillati > Bacillota > Bacilli > Caryophanales > Bacillaceae > Peribacillus > Peribacillus aracenensis. The sequence goes on along the minus strand of NZ_JANZMJ010000007.1, from coordinate 7,915 downwards.
TTTTGAGTCCGGTTTTTTATCTTCGTTAGCTACTTTATCTTTTCTGCGATCATCTTTATTTTTTGCGGAATCTTCTTTTGAACCTGTCTTTTTAGCGCCGCTTTCAACACGTTGAGAAGGGGCTGATTCTTTACCGACTATGTCTACGGCCGTTACGTAATAGGAACCGCCTGAGCCGACTTTGTAAACAAGACTCCCGCCAGCATTGATGCTCGCCACTTTTTTTCCGTCTTTATAGACACGATAACCGACGACATCTCCTTCATGATGCAAGCCCCATGTAATCTTATCGTTACTGATCGTTATGGATAGGGGATCTGGTGCTTTGCCATTATCATTCAATTTCGCTTTCGCCCCGACGACATTTCCTGATTTTTCGCCTCCAGGAATCACGGATCCCGGGTCATCGACATATTCCAAACCGATATCTGCATAGGAATCGGGATTCAACATGAACCCGCCGCTTGTGAATTCGCCAGGCGTTTGCGGAAGGGCTGCGTAGCGTTTGCTGCCGACTGATACATATTGTCCATCTATGAAACTATCATCCGCCCTGGATGGAGCATATTTGGCGATGAATAAATCTGATTTTACAAGACCTGCCTTTTGGCATGCACTTGAAGGCAGCAGTCCTGAAACGCCACAGAAGGAACGGCTGACAATTCCGCCCGGCATTTCAAATCGCTTATCGGGGTCGATGAGTTTAGGATCGACCTTGTAGGCGGCATTGATCAGATCTGCCCAATAATACATATTACGTTTATTATATTCCAGACCATTATAGGTCCCTTGTAAGGATTTCGGTGTGTCATATCCCAGCCATGTACCGAATGAAACATTTGGATTGGTAGCGACGAACCAAGCGTCCCAATAGTTTTGGGAAGTTCCGGTCTTACCTGCCCAATCACTTGAGAAAGCGAGGCGGTTCCTGACCGAAGCTGCCGTCCCGCTGTTTACTACATCACGCATCATATCAAGCGTCAGGTAAGCGGCTTGCGGAGAAAATACTTCCACTGGCTTCACTTTATGTTCATAGATGACCTTGCCATCTTTCGATACGATTTTATCGATCATATAAGCATCGATGAACTCCCCTGAATTGGCAAATGTGCCAAACGCATTGACGTTTTCTTCAACGGTTACACCTTTGTCCATGGCACCTAATGACATGGCAAGATTGGAGTAATCCCCCTTCGTCACGGTGGAGAATCCCATTTTCTCTAAATAGGAAGCGGGGCTCAGGTTGATTATTTTCTTGTAAAAGAGCGCTGCCGGGATGTTATAGGAATTCTTCAGGGCCTCCCGGGCTGTCGTTACCCCCGTATAGCTTCCGCCGCCATAGTTTCCTGGACGCCACATTTTTCCTGCTGGAATGGAAATGGGTACGTTGGCCGATACGCTTCCAGGTGAGATTTTTCCTAACTCGATCCCTGGGCCATATACGAGCAGCGGCTTCATCGTTGATCCGTTTGATCGCAGTGATGCGGTAGCATGGTTCGTCTGTTCCCGCTTGAAATCACGGCCTCCTACGAAACTGATGATTTTTCCTGTTTTATTTTCGATTAGAATGGCCCCGGCTTCAACGGGCTCACTCACCGTTTTCATTTCTTTCGTATCAGGATCGACGACTTGTGCCGTTTTATCGTATCCGTAATTCGGATAGTTTTTCGTTACTTCCTGCATTTTATCATATATCTTTTTATTGACCGTCGTATAGATCTGATAGCCGTTTTGACGCAGCTTACGATCGGCAAGTGCTACATATTGATCTTTTAAATCATCATTCTTTAAATCTTTCTCTTCATATCCATCTTCTTTTGCCAGACTGACAGAAAGGATTTCGATGGAGCGTTTTTCGATTTCATAGGTGAGCCATGGATATTTCTCGGATGGCATCTCCGTTTTGCCGATAAAGTCTTTTGTTATGTCGTATGCGACTGCTTGATCATACTCTTCTTTTTTTATGTATCCGTTACTATACATCCGCTTTAAAACGGTTTTCATCCGGTTTATTCCGGGCTCTTGATTTTCTTTCAGTGTTCCTTTCTGGGTATATGGTGTATATCCGAAAGGGCTTTGCGGCAATCCAGCGATAAACGCTGATTGGGGCAGTGTCAGATCTTTGGCCTCCACGCCAAAAATACCTTCAGCGGCGGACTCGACCCCAGCGATGTTACGGCCTGAAGAGTTTCGTCCCAAAGTGGAGACGTTTAAGTAGGTTTCCAAAATCTCTTCTTTTTCAAAGAACTTTTCGACTCGGAGCGCAAGCAGGATTTCTTTTGCTTTCCGTTCAAATGAAACCTCGTTGGTCAGGACCTGGTTTTTAATGAGCTGCTGTGTTAACGTACTTCCTCCCGATTGGACGGTTGCATTCGTAAATTCCTGGTAAATGGCACGCAGGATAGCTTTTGGGACAACCCCGTCATGCTCATAAAAATACTCATCTTCTGTAGCGATGACTGCATTTTTAAGATACTCGGAAACTTTATCGATGGACACTTCTTCACGCTCAAGGTCACTCTTAAGCTTGCCCAAGTATACTTCATCTGCAAAGTATACCTCAGAGGTCTCTTCATAATTGTAAATGTCTTTTTTCAAATCTTCTTTTGAGCGTACTGGCTCATCATTGACGAGGGCAGCGAAATAGCCGGCTCCAACGCCGCCGGCGAATGAGAATCCTAGGATCCCGACAATAATGAGGATCAGCGTTAAATTCCAAATGACTTGGTATGTAACCCGCGCGTTCTTTTGTGTTTTTTCATTTTGAAAAAAACGGGTCAGCTGCTTCCAGACTGTTTGAAATCTATCTTTTTGATTATTATTCATCGTATCATACCCCCTGAAATCACATATATTATAGCATATAACAGGTAGGGGAAAGGGCATCTTTCTTATTTTTCTATAATCCGTAAGGGTGATGTTGACAAGGATTCTTATGTATGATAAAAGTTTATTAACAACAATAAAATGATGAAATGATCGCGATGATAGGACCCAGTAGTCAGACTATCCCTGTTTTAGAGAGCCGGTGGTTAGTGGAAATCGGTACAAATGGTATGATGAATTACTTCCTGGAGCATTTGCTGTGAAATGATTAGTAGCAGGAAACGGTTGACGACCGTTATTCGTCTTGAGCGGAGGGCATATTATGTCCTCAAGTTGGGTGGTACCGCGAATTCATTCGTCCCTTCATATTTATGAAGGGGCGTTTTTGTGTGTTTTTTGCGGTTTTTTTCTAAGATGAAGGAGGAATATTTAATGGAATTGCTTAAAGACCTCGAGTGGAGAGGGATTATTTATCAACAAACGGATGAAGAAGGTTTTAAGGACCTTTTAGAAAAAGAAAAGATTTCTTTATACTGTGGTGTCGATCCAACTGCGGATAGTATGCACATCGGACATCTATTGCCATTCTTGACATTGCGCCGTTTCCAGCAGCACGGTCATCGTCCACTTGTGCTGGTAGGCGGTGCGACTGGACTTATCGGTGATCCAAGCGGTAAAAAAGAGGAACGTCAGCTGCAAACACTGGAAAAAGTGCTTTATAATGCAGACTGCATAAAAGGGCAGCTATCCCACATCTTTGAATTCGACGGTGATAATGGTGCGGTCATGGTCAATAACTATGACTGGATAGGTAAAATCGATATGGTTACATTCTTGCGTGATTACGGGAAATACATCGGCATTAACTACATGCTGGCAAAAGATACGGTTGCTTCCCGCTTGGATACGGGGATTTCCTTTACTGAATTTGCGTACACGATCTTACAAGGAATTGATTTCGGTCATTTATACAGCAATTTCAATTGTAAATTGCAAATTGGAGGCAGTGATCAATGGGGCAACATTACGACCGGTCTTGAAATGATCAGGAAATCCAATGATGAGAATGCCAAAGCATTCGGTATGACGATCCCGCTCGTAACGAAAGCGGATGGGACGAAATTCGGTAAAACGGAAGGCGGAGCGATTTGGCTTGACCCGGAAAAGACGACTCCGTATGAATTTTACCAATTCTGGATCAATACAGCTGATGCTGATGTTGTGAAATACCTGAAATTCTTCACATTCCTATCTCGTGAGGCGATTGAAGAGTTAGAGCAATCCGTACAGACCGAACCGCATTTGCGTAAAGCGCAAAAAGCATTAGGGGAAGAAATGACCCGTTTGATTCATGGTCAGGAAGCTCTAGACCAAGCAATCAAAATCTCTGCCGCCCTATTCAGCGGTGAGGTGAAGAATTTAAGTGCAGCGGAAATCAAATTGGGCTTTAAAGATGTCCCTAGCTTCGAACGTGAAAGCAAAGAAGATATCGGTTTGGTCGATTTAATCGTTGAAGCGAAAATTTCGCCATCCAAGCGTCAAGCCCGTGAGGATATTCAGAATGGGGCAATCTCCATAAATGGGGAGAAAGTGACTGATCTGCAATATGTAGTGACGGAAGCTGCCAAGATTGAAGGGGAGTTCATCCTCGTTCGTCGCGGCAAGAAGAAATACACATTAGTGAAATGATTATTCAAAGCCCGGCTGAATCCCAGCCGGGCTTTGCCATGCAAAGGTGTTTAAGTGCAAAAAAAAGCCCATCCAAGGATGGGCTTTTTTGAAGTTATTAACGAGAGTAGAACTCAACGATAAGAGCTTCGTTAATTTCAGCAGGCAATTCAGAACGTTCTGGTAAACGAGTGAAAGTACCTTCTAATTTCTCAGCATCGAAAGTAAGGAAATCAGGAACGAAGTTAGTTGCTTCAACTGATTCTTTGATGATTGAGAAGTTGCGTGATTTTTCACGAACTGCGATTGTTTGTCCAAGAGACACTTTGTAAGATGGAATGTCTACGCGGCCTCCGTCTACAGTGATGTGACCGTGGTTAACAAGTTGACGTGCTTGACGACGTGTACGAGCTAAACCAAGACGGTAAACTAGGTTGTCAAGACGTGATTCAAGAAGAATCATGAAGTTTTCACCATGAACACCTTTAAGTTTGCCAGCGCGGTCGAACATTGAACGGAATTGACGTTCAGTGATTCCGTACATGTGACGAAGTTTTTGTTTCTCTTGCAGTTGCATTCCGTATTCAGAAATTTTTCTGCGTTGGTTAGGACCATGTTGTCCTGGAGCATAAGGGCGTTTTTCTAATTCTTTACCAGTACCTGTTAGGGAAATTCCTAAACGACGGGATAGTTTCCAGCTTGGGCCAGTATAACGAGCCATAGGATGACTCCTCCTTTAAATGTTTTTATTTTGGTAAAATAAAAACCGTGTGAATGTACGATCATGACCATTTTGTTTTCATGTACCTTCGCCCTAGCAGCAGAGAGTTACGAGATACACCTCTGTATTGAGGAACAAAATGAGAACATAAAGGCTGTCACATAGGCTGCAATATTTTACACAAGGAGTATTGTATAATATTCTGCTCAATGAGTCAAGGACAGTTGTGATTAATTAAGGAATGGATAAAGAGAATCACAGGAGGAAAGACAATATATTAATAAAATGCAATTTATAGAGAGGTCTTTTCCATTGTAAGCGCAATGAGGTAATGAATCCAAAAATTATAGATGGTTTGAGACATTTCTTGGGTACCTATACCATGGGTGTGGTCCAATCCTGTTTCTTTACTAAAAATGTCAAAAGGGTCGCTGAATTCAGGACGGAACGGGTACATGTACAAGTAAAGTAAAAGGGAGCAGGCAAGGTTTGCCGCTCCCTTTTACTTTATAGATGATTGGAAAGGATTTCAGCGAACTTCTCCAGTCCTTGCTGATCCATTTCATCAAAACGGTCCGTTATCGGGCTGTCGATATCGAGGACACCGAGCAATTTGCCATCCTTCATGAGCGGTATGACAATTTCAGACCTTGATGCCGCATCGCAGGCGATATGTCCAGGGAATTGATGGACATCCTCTACGCGCAAGGTTGTTTCAGTTGCGGCTGAAGTCCCGCATACGCCCTTGCCCATTGGAATGCGGACACAGGCTGGAAGACCTTGAAAGGGTCCTAGAATTAATTGGCCCTCTTCATATAAATAAAAACCTACCCAGTTAATCTCATCGAGAAACAGATTTAGTAAAGCTGCCGCATTGCTTAAATTTGCTATCCGGTTCGTTTCATCTTCGATTAAGGCAAGTAGTTGTTTTTGGACCAGTTCATAGTTTTTTTCTTTTTTTCCTTGATACATTTCGACATTAAACAAAAGCGTTCACCTGTCTTCCGCATATTTTTACAGCACTATCTAATCATGATGCTTTATTGTTGGGAAATTGTCGAGAAATTACTAAAGGATTCAGGCTCTTCCGTGAAGAAGTAGTCCACAAGACTTGTCTCAAAGAAAGCGAGGGATTGCCTGAATGAATCGCCAGACGCCAACGAAACAAGCCATTGTGGAAGCTGCATTGCATTTATTTCATTTAAAAGGCTATCATGCTACATCCATACGGGATATTGCAAATAAAGCGAAAGTGAACGCTGCAAATATTGCCTACTATTTCAAGAATAAACAGGGGTTGCTGGAATTCTGTTTCATTTCCTATTTAGAAGAGTATATCCTGGTCCTTGAGAAGAACATGACATTGCTCGAACTTAAAGGCCCGCAACATTGCTTGATGAATCTTGTAAAGGATATTCTCGCTTTCCAAAGGGAAAACTTCCTTGCTGCACGGTTCATATATGGGGAATCTTCACTAGATTCCAATTTAAACCGCGAAATTCATTCGACTTATTTTACTAAGGAAAAGTCTTATTTTCAATATATTTTGGAACAAGGAATCAAGAGCAGGAGTTTCCAGCAAGTATCCGTTCCCATGTATATGCTGCAGTTGAAGGGTTTATTGACGGCCCCTGTCCTGCATACCCATTATGCGATGGAGGTGCTTCACGTCTTCCCGCAGGAAGCCTATTACACGAATATTTATGCCAATGAAGTCGGACGTTTTCTGCAAGATACCCTTTTCAATGCCGAAGACTTCCAGCCACTGTTAGCCGGCCGGCCTGAAGTGTATACATGAGTTATCCTTTATACCCTGCAATCAGTGCCTGATGGCCCTGACCCAAATCTTTAGCCTGATGGGCATCGGAACCGTAAATAAGCGGAATGCCGAGATCTAAAGCACGTTTTGCAAATCGTTCAGGGGGATAGGGCTCACCGCATAGCGGCTTTACAAGCCCGGCTCCATTATAATCCAGTTCATACCTTTGATCCTTGATCATATCGAGAACCTTGTAAACCCGCTCGTCAAAACTTGATGCCGGCGGATATCGTTGCTGGAATTTATGGACAAGTGTAATGTGCCCGATCCGTTTTGGTTTATATATGCCTAAATCAGCTTCTATTGATTTTTCCAATGTATCGTAATATTTGGTATAAACCGATTCCACTGAACCTAGTTCATTGGCAATCTCACTAAACCCATCATCGCTGAAATCGATGCAATGCCAACGGTTTTGATGCTTGATGAAGTGGACGGAAAGTATACTATCATCAAGGAATTCCCCGATTTCGTCGAGGAATGCTTTTGTTTCATTTTCATACCCCTCTATAAAGTCAACCTCCAGGCCTGTTTTGATCAGGATTTTGTCTTTATAGCGTTCTTTTAGTACGCGGAGCTCTTGAAAGTAATCCAGGAGCAGGGCAGCGTCCATGCCGCTGTCTTTTTCAGGCGTAGGATCTTGAAAATTTCTTGGCAGTGGAGCATGTTCCGTAAATGTGATTTCCTTTAATCCTAGCTCGATTCCCCGCGTAATATATTCATCGAATTTATCCGTAGAGCCGTGTGGACAAAACGGAGTGTGCACATGACCGTCAGCTTTCATGGTTCTTCCCTCCCAAAAAACAGGTATTTGTAGCAATTTTCTACAAAAAAATCATTTTCCTCGTCAAAAATTATTGCTAACATGGTATCATAAAAAC